>CAMOLV010000036.1 GCA_946619045.1 uncultured Coriobacteriales bacterium
ACCGTCCCCTTTTGTCACCCTTTTGTCGGCTCTTCGGTTTAGTACTCGGGGACGATCTTCATGAAGTGCTTCATGTCCTCGCGAGCCATCTCCAAGGCCTCGGGGAAGATGGAGAGGAACTCGTCGATCTCCTCCTCGGTGTTGTAGATGCCGAGGCTCAGGCGCACCATGCCGGGCGTGTTGACGTCGGTGCAGTCGGCGAACGTCTTGAGGTCCTCGGCGGGAATCCCCATGAGACGCCAGACATACGGATGCGCGCAGAAGGCACCCCTGCGGGTGGCGATGGCATAGCTTCTCGCGAGGCGCTGCGCGATCACGAACGTGTTGATGTCGGGGAAGTTGAACGTGACCACGCCCACGCGGTCCGTCGCGTCGGTGGGGTCGCCGTAGATGATGATGTTATCGACCTTCGACAGCCCGTCGAGCAGCCTGCGGGTGAGCGCGCGCTCATGCTCCTCGATGGCGTCGAAGCCCACCTCCTGCAGCACCTCGATGGCCTTGCCCAGGCCGACGACGCCCAGGTAGTTGGGCGAACCGGCCTCGAAGCTCGCCGGCGCCTGCTTGTACATCTCCCAATCGTCGGCGACGATGTTGACCGTGCCGCCGCCGTAGAACTTGGGCATGCGGTTGACCATGTCGTCGAGCGGACCCACCACGGCGCCCATGCCGAAGGGCGTGTACATCTTGTGCGCCGAGAAGGCGAAGTAGTCGATGTTCTCATCGGGCGTGTCGCCGATCATCGAGAACTTGCGGTGCGCCACGATCTGCGCGCCGTCGACGACGATCTTCGCGCCGTGCGCATGCGCGAGCTTGGCGACGTAGTGCACGTCCGTCACGTAGCCGGTCACGTTGGAGGCTGCCGTGATGGAGACGATGTCGACCTTGTTCTCCGAGAGGAGCTGCTCGATCTCGTCGTATTTGATGCGGCCGAGCTCGTCGACGTCGGCGTAGATGACCTTGCAGAGGTGGCGCCAGGGCAGGTCGTTGGAGTGGTGCTCGGCACGGGTGGTGAGCACGACCATGCCCTCGTGGTCGATCAGGGCCGAGGCGAGCTTGTTGAGGCCGTCGGTGGCGCTGTTGGCGAAGGCGCAGATGTAGTCGGTGGTGTTCGCCCCCACGAACTCGAGCACCTTGTCGCGGGTCATCTCGTAGACCTCGGTGGAGTGGTCCGACTTCTGCGCGAATCCCCTGCCGATGGAGCCGTACATGGCGAGCTGGGCGGTCACCTCGTCGAGCACGGGCTTGAAGGCCGGCGTGGTGGCGGCGTTGTCGAAGCAGATCGCGACCTTCTTGCCGCCCTCCTCGAGCTCGACCTCCTGGTCGACCCCCACAACATAATCGCGGATGTTGTCGATGGTGTAGGCGACGGCCGGGGTGTCCGGAGCGGGGGCATCGTCGCCCTCGGGCTCGGGCGCGGGCTCAGGTGCGGGGGCGGGAGCGGGCTCCTGGGAGCAGGCTGCAAGCCATGCCGCCGCAGGCGCGAAAGCCGCCATCGCCGCATACTTGAGGGCCGTTCTTCTATCGATTGATTCCATGGGATGTTCCTTCTCCGGTGAATCGAGCCGCATTCAAGTACCTGATACCGCAATGCGGATCAGTTCGTCTCAATAACCGAATTGTTTTCGGGGAACGTCTGCTCGGGGCTTCTACGAATAGAGGATCAGCGCGATGAACTCCAGCGGCACGTCTCCCGTGTTCTTGAGGCCATGCAACTCGCCGTCGCTGCAGATGGCGGTATCGCCGGGACCCACCTCGACGATGGTGCCGTTGTCGTTGTACTCGCCGGTGCCCGAGAGGAAGTAGAAGATCTCGTTATCGCCCTCGTGGACATGTTCGCCGATGGTGTTGCCCGGGGCGACCACCATGCGGTTGAAGAGCCTGCCCTTTCCGTAGAGCTCGTCCACGTTCTCGCAGATCTTGTGCATCTCGACCTCGCCGATGCCGCCGCGGATGCACTTGTGCTCGATCGCCTGGTCCTGTACGCGCCTGATCATGCCGGTCTCCTCTCATGCGGATACCGCCATTATGGCCAACGGGCGGACCCCGAGCGCCGCCGATTCCATGGACGGGCACGTAATTTCAGCCAAAACCGCTCGGTACGGTCTCCTGCGCAGGACAGGACTTGGTTATCTGGACAAAAGTTTCAAAACTTTTGTCCAGATAACCAAGTTCGGGGGTCTGTAGGACCCTTCTGAAGGACCTGGCTTTTACTATCTGGACAAGAGTTTCAAAAACCTTATCCAGAAAGTAAAAGTCAGCTCCAAATAGCCTCGATTTCGGAGCTTTCAGCCGATCTTTTCGTCTGCCCAGCGCCGCTTGAACACGAATTTATCCACGACGACCGGCTCTTCGCGCAGGCAGACCGCCAGAAGGATCGATTCCTTGGTATCGAAGCACTCGGCGCGCATGCGCTCGATCGCCACCGCAGCATCGTCGTATCTCTGCTCGTAAAGGAAGGTGGGCAGGTAGCGGTAGACGGCTTCGCTGCGCGCGATCTCGGCGAGCGCCGATGCGTCGGCGGCGATCATCTCGCGCAGGATGACGTGCTCGCCTTCGATGCGGGGTATCTCGCCGAACGGCTCCATCGCGGCCGTCTAGATGATGCCGAGCATGGCCGCGGTCATGCCGAAGGTGAAGTGGATGAGCGCGAGGCCCCAGATGGAGCGCTGCCTCTTGTAGATGATGCCGAAGACGAGCAGCAGCAGGCCGGCGGCGAGCATGTAGAAGGGCGTGTAGCTCAGGTGCAGCGTCGCGAACATGAGCGTCGAGATGATGATGGCCATCGACTCGCGGTACTTGCTCATGAAGACATGGCAGAGGCTCTCCTGCATGATGCCGCGCGTGAGGAACTCCTGGATGAGCGCCGTGGGGATGTAGCTCAGGAAGCGCAACACGTAGCGCGTGCCGTCTGGCGCGACGAACGCGCAGCGTCCCTGCTGGCGTGCGGATTTGTCGTACACGGCGGAGAGGAACATCTCGTAGAAGTCGTCGTTGGCTTCGTTGGCATGATCGGAGAAGAAGTCGGCGAAGGACCTGCCCACATAGTCCCCCATGCCCATGACGGTGCGCGCTGCGTCGTTGGCATAGACGATCCTACCGTGGGGCCCGACCACGATGGCGCAGCCCGGCATGTCGGCCAGCGCGCGCCTGCCATACGCGACAACGGCAGCTTCCTGCATTGGGGCTCCCTCCTCGCTCCACAGGGGCGGATACGAGAATACTACCGCTGCGTTCGCCGCGAAACCTGACCGATGGTTAGACGTGCGTAGTAGAATTGGAGTACTGCATGCCGCATACCGCAGGGAGGCAGGTGCACGACATGAAGTACGGCATTATGCTCACCTCGCTCTACGGAGGCGACGGCGGCAACAGGATCACCTACTACGTCACCGGCGACGGGTCGAGGCGGCTGTACTGCGACGCGATGCTCTCCGCAGAGGCGAGCAGCAAGTACATCCTCGCCAACCAACACCAACCACGCCACCAACGAGGCGGGCGGCGCCAACCAGCTCGACAGGTCGAGCGCGAGCGTCCGCATGGATATGATCATCGAGGCGGTCAGGCTCTTCGTCATGAGCTACGATAAGGTCGCCGACCGCCTTCCGGAGCAGGGGGAACCCATCATCACCGTCTCCGCAGACGAGGTCTCCGCACGCGCGAGGACCCTGCGAAACCAGCAACGAACAGCACGGCACTAACGGAGGTTTTGAAGCATGGCTTACACCGGTACCAGGAACAACGACCGCAAGAACGCCCGCGCCGACGAGGCGCGCGCCCATATCGCCGAGATGGACGCCCGCTTCAAAAGCGACATCGCCCGCTCGCTCGCCGAGCTCAAGGTCTACGAGGGCTCTCCCAAGACGACCGCCGAGGGCTGCATGCCCCAGGTGACCGTGGTCGACCAGGATTCCGTCGCCGCCGTGCTCGAGCGCGGCCGCGGCCTCGGCAGCGCCTGCGACCTCGCGCTGCTCGACTTCGCATCGTTCATCAACCCCGGCGGCGGCTACGAGCGCGGCGCATGGGCGCAGGAGGAGGCCATCTGCGCCGAGTCCACGCTCTACAACGTCCTGCGCGAGCAGCGCTCCTGGTATAACGACAACCGCCGCCGCAACATCAACTGCGAGCTCTACCGCAACCGCGGCCTCGTCGCTCCCAAGATCCGCTTCGAGCGCGACGGCTACCACAGCTACGCCGACGTGATCGTGGTCGCCGCGCCCTTCGCGAAGCGTGCCAAAGACACCTACAACGTGAAGGACGGCGCCCTGCGCGCCGCCATGCGCGAGCGCATCCGCTTCGTGCTCGCGATCGCCGACGACCTGGGCCACAAGAAGCTCGTGCTCGGTGCCTTCGGCTGCGGCGTCTTCGGATGGGACGCCAGCGTGGTCGCCCGCATGTTCCTCGAGGAGCTGGCTACCGGCACGCACGTGGCCGAGCAGGTGGTCTTCGCGATCCCGCATGCCCGTTTCGACGAGAACCTCGCGAAGTTCCAGCATGCCTTCGCGAAGTTCCCCGAGGCCAACGACGCGCCGTACGCGAAACCCGTCGAGAAGCCCGTCGAGACCAAGGCAGACGAGGATGACGACGAGGACGAGGACGACTGGAGGAAGTACCTCTAGGCTCAGCGCATGGCTCCCAGGATCGACGACAAGCGAATCTACACCCTGAGCGAGGAGCGGCCCGCCGTGGCCGTGGTCAAGCTCGGGGTCCCGCTTATCGCGGGCATGTGCATCATGGTGCTCTACAACCTCGTGGACACCTACTTCATCGGGCTTCTCCACGACGACTACCAGCTGGCCGCCGTCAACCTCGCCTATCCCGTGATGATGATCACCATCGCGCTCTCGAACATGATCGGCACGGGCGCGTCGTCGCTCATCGCGCGCAGCCTCGGCGCGGGCGACACTGAGAAGGCCAATCACACGGTCACCGTGGGATTCGTGCTCACGGTCGTCAACAGCGCCATCGTGGCCGCCGTGGGCATGGCGCTGCTCCCCGCGATCGTCAAGGGGCTCGGGGCCAAGGACAACACCTTCGGCTACACGCAGGACTACGTGCGCGTGATCCTGCTCGGCAGCCTCTTCACCATGGGCAACTACACGTTCGGGCAGCTCCTGCGCAGCGAGGGATCGGTCAAGCAGTCGGTCGTCGGCATGGTGGTGGGCACCGCCGCGAACATCGTGCTCGACCCGCTGTTCATCTTCGCCCTGGGCATGGAGGTCGAGGGCGCCGCCATCGCCACGATCCTCGGCAACGCCGCGGGCATGGCCGCATCGCTCGCCTTCTACCTGCGCGGATCGACGCTGCTCAGACCGCAGCTGCGCTACATCCGCCCCACGGCCGAGATCCTGCGCGAGATCTTCTGGGTGGGCGTCCCCGCCACGCTCGAGACGCTCCTCACCTCGGCAGCCTACATCGTCAACAACAACCTCGCCGTGGGCTACGGCGAGCTCACCGTGGCGGCCATGGGCATCGCGCAGAAGATCCTCAGCCTCGGCAACTACATCTACCAGGGCTTCGCCGCCGGCACCCAGCCCATCATGGGCTACAACTACGGGGCGCGCAACTACGGGCGCATGATCGCCGTCCTGCGCGCAGGCGTCTGCGTGGTGAGCGCGACCGAGCTCGCCGTCATGGCCGTCTGCGGCATCTTCGCACCGCAGCTCATGGGCATCTTCACCGAGTCGCCCGAGGTCATCGCCACGGGCGTCCACGTGCTGCGCGCGATCATGTGCATCCTGCCCTTCGTCGGCGCCACGTCCATGAGCAGGATGTCGTTCCAGGCCATGGGCAAGCCGCAGTTCGCCTTCGCCATCACGCTGGTGCGCCAGCTCATCCTCTACGTGCCGCTGCTGCTCCTGCTCAACCGCATCTTCGGGTTCGACGGCATGATCTGGGCGCAGCCCATCACCGAGGCGATCATGATGGCCGTCTCGGTCTACCTCCTGTACTCCGCCATCAAGCGGGAAGAGGCCGAGCGCCCCTGCTGATAAGCTGGTAAAATGCCCCTATCGGCAACGATTGGACAGCGCATGGCGAAGGACAAGGTCAGGAAGTCGAAGCCCGCTTGGAACGGTGTCCTCCAGGGCAACACCCCCATCATGCGCATCATGGCTTCGGTCGTCATCGCGGTCTCCTGCATATCGCTCGCCTTCACGCAGCTCGGCTTCGTGGGGATCGGCCGCACCGGGGAATTCGACGCCTACGCCGTCACCATGCTCGTGCCCGTCGCCCTCGAGGCCCTGTTCTTCGGGCCCCTGCTCGGCGCCGGCATGGGATTTCTCGCCGGCACCATCCTCTTCGTCCATGCGCGCATAATGCCGCTCGGCTTCTACGAGCTCGCCTACGTCACGCTCTTCAACTCGGTCATCATGCTCGCCATCTCCGGATGGCTCTTCGGCGTCCTCTTCAGGCATGCATTGCGCAGCGACCCGCCGCGATCCCGGCGCATCCTCCGCATCATCCTCGTCTGCATTCTCGTCTCGTGGTTCTACAGCCTCATGTTCGTGCTCGGTTCGCTCGGGTCGATGCTCGGCAGGATGGCTGCCGACCTCAATTCCGGCGCCGTCAGCGCCGACTCCGCTGGCTTGGCGCGAACCTATGTGTTCCAGTTCATCCTCCGCTTGGGCAACATCCCCCTCCAGGCTTGGGTCGATGCCGGCGTGCTGGCCATCGTATGCCTTCTCGCCGATTACGCCGCCTCGCGCATCGGAAGACGGCTCGGCACCGTCGGGCTGCGCGCCGCCTTCAACGCATGGCTCATCGTCGTGGTCGGCCTCTGCTTCATGGTCATGGAGGCTGCGACCTTCTTCGCCATCACCGAGGGCGAGCGCACCAAGGCGGGGAGCGACATGCGGCTCGAATGCCTCTACCTCCAGAACCAGCTCCAATATGCGGGAGACCGCGAGAAGGCGCTCAGCGAGCTGTTCGACAAGATGGACTTCAGCTACGACAAGATCACGGACGAGGAGTTCGACACGCTGCTCAAAACCGTCTCGAACACGGGGTTGTTGAGCGGATACACCGAGGACGAGGACGGCATCGTCATCATCTCGAGCGCCATCGACAACTACATCCACATGACCAACAGCCCGCGCTTCGTGCTGACCGATGAGCAGCACCGTCTTGACGACTTCCTGACCACGAGCACCAGGGCGGCCATCAACCGCAGCCTCGAGACCGGGCAGACCCAGAGCATCATCTACAACCCGGGCATCTCCGAGGAGTCCAGCGATCAGTTGATGGAGGAGAGCCTCCTGCGCACCGAGCTCGGTTACCTGCATGCCATGCAGCGGGGCTACTACGTCGTGACGATCATGAGGCCGGCGAGCATGGTCTTCGCCGAGCGCCAGCGCGTCATGACGTGGACCACCGCATCGATCTTCGTGCTGCTCGCCGCCGTGTTTGCCCTGACCTCGCACCTGCTCAACCTCCTCGTGGCGAAACGCATCGACGCCACCAACGAGGTGCTCGAGCGTATCACGAAGGGCGATCTCGAGGCGCATGTCGAGAGCAGCGAGACGAGCGAGTTCGATTCCCTCGCCACGGGCATCAACACCACGGTCGACACCCTGAAGGGCTGGATCGCCGAGGCCGAGTCGCGCATGGATGCGGACCTCAGGGCGGCGAAGGCGATCCAGGAATCGGCCCTGCCCACCACCTTCCCGCCCTTCCCCGACATCTCCTCCTTCGACATCTACGCATCGATGGATCCCGCGCGCGAGGTGGGCGGCGACTTCTACGACTTCTTCCTGCTCGAGAAGGATGGCGGCGCAGCTCCCAAGCTCGGATTCCTGGTCGCCGACGTCTCGGGCAAGGGCATCCCCGCGTCGCTGTTCATGATGAAGGCCAAGACGCTCATCCGCGACTACCTCGAGAACGGCATCGAGCTGGGCGAGGCCATCGAGAACGCGAACCACCAGCTGTGCGACGGCAACGATGCCAATATGTTCGTGACGGCGTGGATCGGCATCCTCGACTACAAGACCGGGCACATCGACTACGTCAACGCGGGGCATAATCCCCCGTTGCTCTGGGCGAGCGACGAGGAGAAGCCCGATCCTTCCATCGAGCGTTACGAGCGCTCCGGTGCTTGGCAGTGGCTGAGGGAGAAGTCGGGCATCCCGCTGGGAACCTTCGATGCGGTTCCCTACAAGGCGAAGTCCCTCGAAGTCAAACCCGGCGACATGCTCCTGCTCTACACCGACGGCGTTACCGAGGCGATGAGCGCGGACGGCGAGCTCTACGGGGAGCAGCGCCTCGAGGCGCTTGCGGATGCGGCGAGCGCCTTCCATCCGCGCATGCTCGTCACCGCCGTCAAGGAGGGCGTGGCCGACCATGCGCGCGACGCCGAGCAATCCGACGACATCACGATACTTGCGCTCGAGTACGGCATCGCTCCCGAGATGACGGCGACCATTACCGTTCCCGCCACGATCGGCGAGCTCCACACCGTCAACGATTTCATCCACAGCGCGCTCGACCAGCGCTTCTGCCCGCTGCGCGTGCAGAACCAGATCGATATCGCCGTCGAGGAGCTGTTCGTCAACGTGGCGAGCTATGCCTACCCCGATGCCACCGAGGGAGAGCCCGGCACCGCGCGCGTGAGCTACTCCTACAGCGCCACGCCGCCCTCGATCACGATCAAGCTCGCCGACGACGGCATCCCGTTCGACCCGCTCGCCGTTCCCGATGAGAAGATCCCGGCCGGAGCCGACCCCTTGGAGCTGCGCATCGGGGGTCTCGGCATCCTCATGGCACAGAAGAGCGTCGACGAGATGTTCTACGACCGCGTGGACGACAGCAACGTGGTGACGCTCGTCAAGCGCTGGTAACACGGGCTTATATCACGACTATCGGGAAGCTTCTGTCCCGGCGTTTCGTGCGCCGGGATTATTGTTCGAAATAATTCAGATTCTTTTGAGACGGTCCTCCCCTGCCGTCCGTACTAATGGCCAGCAAGTTGTTCTGCACGCCACGCAAGGAGGACCCCATGACATATCCCAACGCCTATGCGGGTATCAAGAAGATTCGCACCGCCACCATCCTCGAGATCATCTCGGTTGCCCTGCTCATCGCCGCCGCCATCTTCGGCTTGTTCGCAGCAGGCATCATCGGCGATCCCACCAACGAGATCGCAGTGGACAGCTTCTCCCTCGCCACCGTCCTCACTGTCCTTCCCGTCATGATCCTGCCCTTCATCGCCCTCATCATCCAGATCATCGGCCTGGGAGCGGCAGCCAAGGAGAGCAGCAAGTTCAAGACCGCATACACCATCGTCATCATCTCGCTGCTCGTCTCCGTCATCAACGGCACCCTGCCCAACTTCAAGATCGACGACATGGAGATCTGCGAGCTGATCATGCATATCCTCAGCATGCTCACGTTCTACTACGTGGTTGAGGGCATCAAGGAACTGTGCGCTCCCCTTGGTCGCAACGATATCGTGCAGCTTGCCAACAAGGTCGCCATCATCTACTTCGTCGGCATGGCCGCAGCCACCGCCATCGACTTCTTCACCGGTGATGCCGCGAACTTCGGCGCCATCATCTCCACCATCGGCCTGATCCTCTCCATCGTTGCCGACTTCATGTATGTCTCGCTGCTCGGCAAGGCCGCGGACGCGCTCGAGACCGCATAGCCTGCCGTTCTCGCACGAAGCAACGTAACGGAAAGGCGCCCGCGGGCGCCTTTCTTTTTGAGGTTAGTTGTCTGTTTTGAGAGACTAGACGGCGACGGTGCGCTCCTCGTCGATAGCCGCAACCTTGTCGCGGCGGCGCGCGTACTTCTCGGCCGTGAGGGCATCCGTAGACATCCAGGTCTTCACGACGGCCATCGCGAGCACGGGGCCGATGAGCTTTCCGCCGATGCAGAGCACGTTGGCATCGTTGTGCTGGCGCGCAAGCTCGGCGCACACGGGGTCCTGGCACACGCACGCGAAGATACCGCGGAACTTGTTGGCGATCATCGCCGAGCCGTACCCCACGCCATCGACGAAGATGCCGCGCTCGCACTCGCCCTTCGCAACCGCCATCGATGCGGGATAGATGAAGTCGGAGAGGTCGCAGCCCTCCTCGTCGTAGGTGCCGAAATCGACCACCTCATGGCCCTCGCCCTCGAGCCACGCCTTGATCTGATTCTTGAGCTGGGTTCCCGCGTGATCGTTCGCCATGGCGATTCTCATGATTGCCTCCCCGCAGTCGATGGCCGTACCACATCCACAGCATACGGCCCATCGCAGCGGGCAGGGCCATCGAAACGGTGGGAAGCCGGGTTTTGTCGGCTAGGCCATCGGAAAGATGAGCAACACCTTGAGGATTCCCAAAACCAGCAGGTGCGCGGGGTAGAACGCGTAGAACAGCCTTCCGTGCGTGCGTCCGCGCTCCCCGTTGTAGAAGTGGATGGGAAC
>CAMOLV010000037.1 GCA_946619045.1 uncultured Coriobacteriales bacterium
GGAGCTCTACAAGATGCTCCCGTACGTGGTCACGATCATCGTGCTCGTGCTCACGAGCTTGCGCAACAAGCGCGAGAACCAACCTCCGGAGAGCCTCGGCCTGCCGTACTTCCGCGAGGATCGCTAAGCGCGGCACGGCTATCGCATCGTTTGGAAGAGGGGAGGGCTTCGGCCCTCCCCTTCATCTCTGCGCCGGTTCACTATACTGTTCGGGAACGGCGTGCCGCGTTGTACGGGGGAATCTATGAGCAGGCTCACCTATGTGTTCGTCCATGGCCTCAACGGCAGCGGCGAGTATGACGAGCACTACCGCGACGAGCCCTATTGGGGCAACAAGTCGGGCGATGTAGTGGCCGAGTGGCGCTCCTGGGGTGCGGAGGCCCATGCCGCGAGCGTCTCGCCGCAGGGCAGCGCCTGGGACCGCGCCTGCGAGCTGTATGCTCAGCTCGCGGGGACGAGGACCGATTACGGCAAGGCGCATAGCGCGGAGTACCGCCACGAGCGGTTCGGGCGCGACTTCTCGGGGCAGGCGCTCATCCCGTCCTGGGATGACGGCACCCGCCTCGTGCTCATCTGCCATTCCTTCGGCGGCGTGACGGCCCGCCTCTTCGCGGAGCTGCTCGCCCATGGCAGCGCGGAGGAGCGCGCGGCGACGGAAGGGGAGGGGATCAGCCCGCTCTTCCTCGGCGGCATGGCGGAGCGCATCTTCGCGATCGCGACCCTCGCAGCGCCCACCAACGGAACCACGGCCTACGATATGATGCTCGATCCCGCCTTCGATGCGCGCCGCGTGCGCGTCCCCCTCAGGTACAAGCTGCTCAACCTCCTGGTCAAACGCGCGACGACGATACGAACCGATGGCCGTGACCGGCGCGATTGGGCGGATCACGACATGATGGTCGACAACGCGCAGGCGCTGAACGCGCGGATCGGGATGCTGCCGCACGTCTATTACCTCTCGGTTGCCTGCGATGCGACGATGCCCGGGGCGGATGGCGCGCGCGTGCCCGACCGTGCGGTCATGGATCCCCTGCTCGTACGCACGGCAACGCTCATGGGACGCTATAGCGGCATCACGCCCGGAGGCTGCAGGATCGACGATGCATGGCATGCAGGCGACGGCATGGTGAACACGCTCTCGGCCCGAGCCCCGTTCGGCGCACCGCAGAAGCCCCTCGATAGGAGCTGCATCGAGCGCGGCGTGTGGAACGTCATGGACGACCTGCATGCCGATCACGCCTTCTTCCAAGGGGGATTCATGCGCGTATCCGATCCGCATGCCTTCTTCCGCGATCTGTACGAGCTGCTCCAGAGCCTCGGATGACCGCACGTCCGCGCAGTGCCGAGCTCGGATAGAATAGCAATCAGATAAGGTGCTTATCGAAGAGGGGGGACGACCATGATCTACGACTACGCGATCACCACCGGCAAGGGCGAGCAGCTCGATCTCTCCGACTACAGGGGCAAGGTCATCATGGTGGTCAACACGGCCACCGGCTGCGGCTTCACGCCCCAGTACGAGCCCATCGAGCAGATGTACCGCGACTACCACGAGCAGGGTCTCGAGATCCTCGACATCCCCTGCAACCAGTTCGGCGCCCAGGCTCCCGGCACCGACGATGAGATCCACGAGTTCTGCACCATGCACTTCAACACCACCTTCCCGCAGATGAGGAAGGCGGAGGTGAACGGTGAGAACGAGCTTCCCCTCTATACCTACCTCAAGTCCGAGAAGGGCTTCGCGGGCTTCGACGAGCACCCGTTCAAGGAGCTGCTCGAGAAGATGTTCTCCGAGGCCGATCCCGAGTGGGACAAGAAGCCCGACATCAAGTGGAACTTCACCAAGTTCATCATCGACCGCGAGGGCAACGTCGTCGCCCGCTTCGAGCCCACGGCCGACATGGCCCAGGTCGAGGCCTGCGTGAAGTCGCTGCTGTAAAGCAAGCCCTGCATAGTCCTGCGGATAGTTCGAGCCCGGAGCTGCACGAGCGGTTCCGGGCTCGATTCGCAGCGCGGCT
The DNA here is from genome assembly GCA_946619045.1 of uncultured Coriobacteriales bacterium. Lineage (GTDB taxonomy): Bacteria > Actinomycetota > Coriobacteriia > Coriobacteriales > Atopobiaceae > RUG721. Next base: position 2,019 of record CAMOLV010000037.1, read on the forward strand.
ATATATAAAGGCAGCGGGTCTGCGGAGGGGGCGCAGACCCGCTGTTGGGAGGACCCTATCGGAATGCGCTAACGCGTCGCGAGCAGGTTGGTGGCGAAGATCTCCATGGCACGCTTGACGTCGGCCTTGATGCCCTTCTTGGCCTCGGCGACGATATCGTGGAAGAAGATCTTCTCGCCCTCGGCCTTGGTTGCCAGGTAGTCGCGAACGGCGTTGGCGCCGGCCATGGTGCCATAGGTGTAGTAGTTGATCTTGGTGATGCCGTTGTTGATGGCGGTGCGGTTGTCCTCGTCGGAGACGCCGGAGCCGCCATGCATGACCAGGGGGATGCCGCATGCATCATGGATGAGCTTCACACGGTCGAGATCCAGGGCGGGCTTGGTGAGGTAGACGCCGTGCACGGTGCCGAAGGCGATGGCGAGGGCGTCGACGCCGGTGGCATCGATGAACTCCTTGGCCTGCTGCGGGTTGGTGTAGACCTCGTCTGCGGAATCGTAGTCGTCGAGGCTCGAGGCTGCACGGCCGCCGCTGCCCACCGCGGAGTTGAACATGGCGCCGAGCTCCGCCTCGACCGAGACGTTGAGCGCATGGGCGACCTTGCAGACCTCCTTGGTGATGGCGAGGTTCTCCTCGTAGGGCTTGGCGGAGGCGTCGATCATGACGGAGGTGAAGCCCATATGCATGGCGCGCACCAGGTAATCGAAGTCGACACCGTGATCGAGGTGCACGCAGACGGGAACCTTGGCGCGCTTGGCATACTCGACCATGGTGGGGCCGATCTCGTCGAGGGTGGTGAGGCCCTCGTCCTCGTGGACCTGGGCATGCTGGATGATGACGGGAACGCCGAGCTCCTCGGCAGCCTCGATGGTGGCTTGGATCGACTCGAGGTTGGGCACATTGAAAGCGCCGACGGCGTACTTGCCGGCCATGGCCTTATCGAGGATCTCCTTCATGGTTACGAGCATGGTTGCCTCCTCCTGGCTTTAAAACAGACCGTTTTAGAAACCTTTTCCGGTGGAAATTGCCCACTGGTAAGTTTTATAGACAACAATCGGTTTCTTGTCAATCTGTTTTGGAGACGGTGTCGAAATCCACGGAAACGTCTCTAACGCACCATCATTTACCTTGTGTCTCCATAAACCGTTCACAGATTTTCGCAGGGCAATTCCGAATTGCCACTTGCAGAGAAAAATTACCGCTGGTAATATCCAACGGTAAGTCAGCGTTTCGAGAAGGGGGATCGTATGATCGGAATCGTCGTCGTAACCCACTCCGACCTCGGCCAAGGGCTTCTCAATGCCGTGGCTCTCATCGCCGGCACCCAGCCCAAGGCGCGCGCCATCGGCCTCTACCATGGCGACGGCGTCGATGACTTCGAGGAGCGCGTGATGGCTGCCATCAACGAGCTCGACGAGGGCGACGGCATCCTGGTCTTCACCGACTTCTTCGGCGGCACCCCTTCCAACACCGTCATGCGCTGCATGGCCAAGAAACCCTTCCGCTGCATCACCGGCGTCAACATGCCCATGATGGTCGAGGCTCTCACGGGCCGCGATGGCATCACGCCCGAGCAGCTCGAGGAGAACTGCCTCACCGTGGGCACCTCCAGCATCCTCAAGCTCGAGGATATCTTCGCCGAGAACAACAAGTTCGTCGAGGAAGAAGAGGACGAGAGCGACTTCTAGGATCGGCTCGCTTCAAGCACGGCAGTTATTGTTCATACCTTTAGGGGAGGTAGAAACATGAAGTACGAAGGCATCGTAATGGTCCGCATCGACGACCGCCTCATCCATGGGCAGGTCATGACGTCCTGGCTCAACTTCCTGGGCGCCAACAAGATCATGGTCATCGACGACGGCGTCGCCGTGGACCCGCTGGTCAAGAACATCCTCAAGTCCTGCATTCCCGCCAACATCAAGCTCGCCGTCTTCAACGAGGAGAAGGCCATCGCCCGCCTGCAGAAGGGCTTCGCCGGCGATAAGGTCATCATCCTGGTCAAGTACCCCAAGACCCTCTACAGCCTCATGCAGAAGGGCGTTATCTTCGACGAGATCAACATCGGCGGCATGGGCGTCTCCGGCAACCGCGAGAAGTTCTTCCGCAACATCTCCGCCTCTCCTGAGGAGAAGCAGATGCTCAAGGAGATGATCGATGCCGGATCCAGCATCTCCGTGCGCATCATCGCCGAGGACAGCGCCACCGATATCTCCAAGCTCCTCTAGCACGTTTCATCTTCGGGCTCGCTGCAGCTTGTGCGGCCTCCGGAAACGGCCGGTCTGGGGGGAAGCTGCTCTGCCATAGCACGTTGTTCGTCAGGACCGAACGAAGGAGGGAAAATGTCCATCTCGTTGTTCCAAGCATTTCTCATTGGAGTTGTGTACTACCTGGGCAACATCGGCACTCCGTGGCTGTCGTTGCTCGGCTCGATCTCGGTCGTCTATAAGCCGCTCGTAGCCGGCACCCTCGTCGGCTGCATCCTGGGCGATCCCATCCAGGGCTGCATCTACGGCGCCGCGATCAACCTTCCGTACGTCGCCTTCATCTCCGCAGGCGGCACCGCTCCCGCCGACCCGGGCCTCGCAGGCACCGTCGGCACCGCTTGGGCTATGGCTTCCGGCGTCGATACCACCGCTGCCATGACCATCGCCCTTCCCCTCGGCCTCCTCGGCACGATGATCTGGGTTACCCACATGACCCTCGACGTCACCTTCGTGCACATGGCCGACAAGGCTGCTGAGGAAGCCGACCTCGATCGCATCTGCTTCCTGCACGTTGTTCCGCCCCAGATCCTCATGTTCTGCCTGTGCGTGATCCCCGCCTGCGCCGCCACCTACTTCGGCGCCACCGCAGTCCAGGGCCTCATCGGCACCCTCACCGGCGTGCCCCTGCGCATCCTGCAGGTCATCGGCTCCCTGCTCCCCGCCCTGGGCATCGCCATGAACCTTCGCTCCATCAGCCGTCCCGGCACCCTGCTCTTCTTCGTTGCCGGCCTGATCATGGTCAAGTACCTCGGCCTTCCCGTCATCGCCATCGCGGCCCTTGGCGGAATCGTCGCCTACTTCTACACCACGCTGCTCTACAACAACGCTCCTGCCGCTGCTGAGGGCGCTGCTGCAGCTTACGACGATGATGAGGAGGACTTCTAATCATGGCAGAGAAGACACTCACCAAGCAGGACGTAACCCGCGCATTCTGGCGCTGGACGTTCTTCTCCCACGCTAACTACAACTACGAGCGCCTCGAGGCTACCGGTCTCGTGCACTCCTACAAGCACGTCATCAAGAAGCTCTACGGCGACGATCCCGAGGAGTACAAGGCCTGCATCCTGCGTCACATGCAGTTCTTCAACACCGAGCCCCACATCGGCGGCGTCATCCCCGGCATCGTCCTCGCCATGGAGGAGCAGCGCGCCAACGGCGCCCCCATCACCGACGAGGCCATCAACGGCGTCAAGACCGGCCTGATGGGCCCGTTCGCCGGCATCGGCGACACGCTGTGGCAGGGCACCCTCACCCCGATCCTGCTCGCCTTCGGCATCTCCCTCGGTGCCCAGGGCAACCTCCTCGGCCCCATCGCCTACACCGCCCTTATGTTCGGCATCATGTTCCCCGTCGCCTACATCTGCTGGATGCAGGGCTACAAGCTCGGCGCCGAAGGCGTCCAGCAGGTCCTCGCCGGCAACATGCTCCAGAAGATCATCACCGGCGCATCCGCAATGGGCGCCATGGTCCTCGGAGCCCTTTCGGCCCAGTTCATCACGACAACGTGCCCCGTCGTCATCACCATCGGCGAGATGCAGCTCTCCATCCAGGACACCGTGCTCGACGCGCTGTTCAAGGGCCTGCTCCCGCTCATCATCACCCTGGCCACCCTGTGGATGCTCAAGGATCGCAAGATGAAGTCCACCACCGTTATGGCGATCCTCATCATCATCGGCATCATCGGCGGCGGCCTCGGCATCCTCGGTGCCTAGCATCTGATCTTTCAGGAAGGAAGACACACATATGGCCGAGAAGCTAAAGACCATCGTATTCAAGGGAGTCGAGGATCTTGCGGTCGAAGAGTTCGACGTTCCCGAGCCCGGTACCGATCAGATCCTCATCCGCATCGAAGCGTGCGCCATCTGCACGTGGGAGCAGCGTGCCTACAAGGGCATCAACAAGGTTGAGTATCCGTTCATCGGCGGACATGAGATGTGCGGCCATATCGTGGCGATGGGTGCCAACGTTGATACGCGCACGTGGCATATCGGCGATCGAGTCGTATGCGGTGCTCAGTTCGCATGCGACAACTGCACGCAGTGCAAGTCGGGCGAGGAGAACGCCTGCCAGCACTTCGATCACAGCAAGCAGCTCCCCGGGCTCCCCTATCACGGGATGGGCGGACTGAGCTCGTACTATCTCGTGAGCCCGGCGAACTGCTTCAAGGTCGGAGACATTCCGGTAACGGAGGCGGCGCTCGCCGAGCCCCTCTCCTGCGTCCTGCATTCCGTCGAAGCCGCCGACATCCATTTCGGCGATGTCGCGCTCGTCATCGGCTGCGGCATCATGGGCCAGCTCAATGCCCTGCTCGCTGCCAAGCGCGGCGCCATGGTCATCGTGTCCGACACCAACGAGGAGCGCACCAAGCTCGCCGTCGAGCTCGGTGCCAAGTATGCCGTCAATCCTGCCAAGGAGAATCTCGTCGAGCGGGTCAAGGAGATCACGGGCGGCGATATGGCCAACGTCGTCATCGACACCACGCCCATCGTCTCGGTCGTCCAGGACGCCATCGACTGCCTTGCCAGCACCGGCAAGCTGGTCTTCTACAGCTCCTTCCATCCCGACGTGCCGATTCCCTTCAGCCCCAATCTCGTGCACAAGCGCAATCTCCAGTTCATCGGTGTCGCCAATTCCAGCCAGCGCGACTTCGTGCGCGCCACGCGTATGATCGCGCAGGGCACCATCGATCTGAAGCCGTTCGTGAACGAGATCTATCCGGTCGATCAGGCGCAGGCTGCATTCGACAGCGCCTGCAAGGGCGATAAGTTCAGGGTGCTCGTCACGTTCTAAGGCCAGCTCGAAACCGTGGAGGAGTGCTGGTTTTGTGCGGCCGGCACTCCTCCCTTTGTTTGCTTCAATTTTTGCTTTGCCTATACTTGTTCGCGGTGTGCCATTATCTAATCGACGGGCAGGGAGGGACGCATGATCTACCTCGATCTCAAGGAGAAGATCCTCAAGGAGTACGACGGCGCCCCGTATTTCACGTCGATGCTCAGCGAGCGCGAGATGTGCGAGAAGTACGGCGTGAGCAGGCCGACCATCAGGAAGGCCCTCCAGGAGCTCGAGAACGAAGGCATCATCAAGATCCTGCGCGGCAAGGGAGCGTTCTTCCTCGGTACCGCCAAGCTCGTCGAGAGCTCGTTCACCATGGGCAGACGCAAGATCTCGTTCTACGACCAGGTCGTCGCCACGGGCGGGCACCCCAGCTCCAAGGTGCTTACGCAGGATGTGCAGCCCGCCGACAAGGTCGTGGCGGCCAAGCTCAAGATCAAGCGCGGCGACCCCGTGTTCTGCCTCGAGCGCGTGCGCTACGTGGATGGCGAGGTCTTCTCGGTCAACTCGAGCCGTGTGCCCTACAAGCTGTGTCCTGGCCTCACCACGCATGATTTCTCGGGCGAGGTCTCGCTGCACCACGTGCTCGAGTCCTACGGGCTCTATCCCCATCATGCCGACCGTGTCATCGAGATCGGCCATGCAGGGGAGTACGAGACCATCCATTTGGGCCTCTCCATCGGCGATCCTATCGCGATCACCCATACCGAGACGTTCGACGAGGATGGCCGCCCGCTCGAGTATGCCGTCACCAAGCACTCCGCGTATAAGACGCGTTTCGAGATGACGGTCTACAACCAGCGCGATCACCAGCACGCATAGGCACGGTAGAACGGCAACCGCACATCGAGTTCGATGCATTCCGCACGGGATGCCTGTTCGCATGCAATGACGGGAGTCTTCCATGGCACGTACCGACGATGAGGAACTGCAGGTAATCGACGAGCGCGATATCTATACGAGTACCGTGGCGGATATCCCCGCGGATGCCAAGCTGCTCGAGTCGGTGAAGAACCGACCCATTGCCTACGTGGGTCTCGGCATCCTCGCGCTCGTGGTCTTCATCATCATGGCGCCGCAGTATTGGATCGCCCTCGTCATCGCCATCATCGCCTGCATCGCAGTGCTGTTCCTTTCGAAGAACGAGCCCGTTCTCGATATCTACGAGGGCTTCATCGTGGTCCATAAGAAGGACGAACCCGAGAAGCTCTGCATCATCCCCGACGAGCACCTCATCTACTGGCAGCTCGTCTCGAGCAACACCTCGCTCATACAGATCGTCTTCGTCGACGAGACCGACCCCGAGAACGCCCTCAGCGCCGTGGTGCATACCATCAACATGTACCAGGCGTCCAACGCGCTCGACCGCTACCACCGCGAGAAGGCCATCGTGGAGATCCGTCGCGAGCAGAGCCGCAAGAAGAGCCTCCTCAACCGCAAGGGGAAGTAGATCTCCAGCATCCCCGATACGAACATCCCAAGAGCTGCGCGAACATCACCGGTATGTTTGCGAACAGCACCATGGTGTTCGTGGTTGGGCGGGGATGCTCGATACCCCCGCATGCACCTCCCGTGTAACGCGCGCGTGTCGCTTCTCGGCGTCCTACCTGCAGATGGGCTATCATCGTAGGCACTGAAACGAGTGCCAGGAGGCCCCATGCGCAAGACCTATATCACCAGCATGCCCGACCAAGCGGGAGCGTTCCTCACCGCAACGCGCGTCATCACCGAGGCGGGGGGAAATATCGTCCGTGTGAACTACAACCGCGCAGTCGATACGCATACCCTGCTGATCGAAGTCGATGCGACCGAGGAGCAGCAGGAGGTCATCTCCAAGCGCCTCGAGGAGGTCAAGTACCTCGTGGACGATCCCGGCATGCGCCAGATCATCCTCATCGAGCTCGTGCTGCCCGACCGTCCCGGCGCCCTGCTGCCCACGCTCGAGATCATCAAGAACCATGACGTCAACATCCCCTATATCAACTCGCAGGAGAACGGCACGCCCTACCAGAACTTCAAGATGGGCCTGCTCGTCGAGAACACCGCCGAGATCAAGGACCTGCTCGACGACCTCTCGCAGTACTGCGAGGTGCGCGTGCTCGACTACGAGTCGACCGACCGCCTGCTCGACTCCACGATCTTCTATGTGACGTTCGCCAACAAGCTGCGTGAGATGCTCGGACTCTCGCAGGACGAGACCAACGGCGCGCTCTCGAGCGCCAACAAGGTCATGCAGGTGCTCGACAAGCGCCACGAGTCTCCGCGCGAGGCCTTCGACAAGATCCTGCGCTTCGCGAACATCGTGTCAGAGCGCAAAGGCGAGCGCTTCATGCCCACCGTGACCTCGCGCCAGCTCGATCCCGAGCTCACGCTGCATGTGATCGAGCCTCCCGTGGGCGGCAATACCTACATCCTCGAGTACTATGAGGCGCTGCTGTTCATCGACTGCGGCCTGGGGTGCTTCCGCGATGAGATGACGGCCACGCTCGACACCCTGTTCCCCGGTTTCGAGAGCAGGCGCAAGAGCATCGTGCTCACGCAGGCAGACGTTGATTCCGCCGGCCTGGGCAGCATGTTCGATACCGTCTACCTGGTGCGTGACAGCTACGATAACTTCAAGGCCGAGCAGCGCGGGCGCGGCGGCCTGCGCGAGCGCAAGGCGTCGAACGCCCCCTTCGTGGCGCTCTCGAAGATCGTCTCCAACTACGAGCCCCCGCAGCTGGGCCACTGCGCCGTCATCGGCGAGCGCACGGGCGACGACCCGCTGGAGTTCGTGGGGTCGATCCGCTTCGGCAACTGGATGTTCGAGGTGTACGAGGGCGCCGGCGGCCATGTTGCGGGCGAGACGGTCATCGCGTGCCCCGAGCTGGGCATCGTCTTCACGGGCGACCTTATCGTCAACCATGAGGGCATGACGCCGGAGCAGCTCGAGTACGAGCAGCTGCAGCCGTACCTGCTTACCAGCTACGATGCCAACCCCGCGCTGGCGGAGGCATGCCGTGAGCTTCTCGAGGAGAAGTACGACGGCTTCACCGTCCTTCCCGGCCGCGGCCCCGTCATGTGGAGATAAACAACAGCCGCCGTAAACGCTTCACCTTTTTGTTAAGCCATTCAATAAGCGCTGCACTTCTCGTCCGAGAAATGCAGCGCTTTTCAGAATTCGCAGGTAAATTGATTGATTTAGCCACTATCAGAACAGAAGTGCAACGTTTGTGAAGTGGCTAACCCGATTAGCCCAGGTACTTGTTGAAGAACTCCTCGAGCGTGTCGAAGGGAATCACG
>CAMOLV010000038.1 GCA_946619045.1 uncultured Coriobacteriales bacterium
TGTTGGCGGCCGACTGGTCCCAATACGGGTCCTGCCCGCTCCTGACCGGGCAGATCGCGTTGGCGACAGAGAGCACGTCGATCTGGCTGGGGCGTCCGCCCCGCATCCTGACGAAGGAGAGCGGGTCGTAGCCTGCCGTCGATCGGGCGGGGTCGGAGAAGTCGATGCAATCGACGCGGTAGCCGTGCTGCTCGAGGATGGGGCCGAGCTCCGCATGGAGGGTTCCCTTCACATCGATGACGAGGAAGGACGAGTCCATCTCGAGGACGTTGGGGATGAGGTGGCCGCGGGTCTTGCCCGAGCCCGAGGGACCCACGACGAGGGTGTTGGCGTTGAGGCCGGTCTCCCACTGGTCGGTGGGAAGCGAGATCCCCTCGGCGAGGATGGTGGTTCCGCGGTACGCGGTGCGGTCGTCTGAGTTCAGTGCCATCGATAGCTCCTTTCGCGGGCTAGAAGAGGGTCGGGACCTGTGCGGTCGGTTCGGGCTTGAGGATGCCCGAACGCCTGCCGGCGGCTGCGAGCGGCGCGAACACCACGCGGCTCATGCGGGAGAACTGCGCGGCGCGGGCGGCGGGATCCTCGCTGCCGGGGTAGTCGAGCAGGGTGGCGAGCAGCCAGCCCTTGCGCACGGCCGAGGCGGCGCAGCGGATGCCGAGCCTTCGGATGCCCTGGACGTAGCGGCGGGCGGGAAGGATGCTGTAGCGCAGCAGCAGGCGGGTTGTCGCTGTGCGCGGGAGCTCGAGCCTCTGCGCGAGGCTGCGCGACGAGACCGGTATGGAATAGATCGCAGCAGGCTCGAACAGGGTGTCGGGGAATATATCCTCGACACGTTCCTGGATCTCGTCGAACGGGGCGAGAAACGCTGCGACGCGGTTCTCGAGCTCGTCGAGGAGCTGTGCGGGCACGTTGGAGGTGCCGTTCTCGGAGATCATGTTGTCGAGCTTCCTGCTGAGCGCGACGATGTCGGCTGCGATCTCGGCGATCGAATCCGGGCACTCGCCGGTATCCGAGCGTGCGAGCGCGGGGAGGCGACGCTCGTTGTAGGCCGAGCGGGGCGGCAGGGAGGCCATGTTGCGCAGGATGGCGTCCACGTAGTCGGGATTGCCGAACTCGTCGCGGGCGCCGGCGATGCGGCGGTCGAGCTCGGGGGTGCGGAGGCGGGGGTTCTCCCTGAACAGGGCATCGGCGGCGCGGTACGCCTCCTCGGCGGTCATCTCGACCGGCATGCCGGGGCAACCCGCGGAGGCGAGGCGGGCATCGAGGACGGGGGTGCGGGAATCTTTCATGGCTCTCCAATCCGATGTGCTGGGGTACGTAAGGTGAAAAACGTGAGCCTATGCTGTTGTGGAAGCGGCTATGCCGTCCTCCCGCGACGAGGGCGGGAGGAGGTGCCGCGGGCCTCTCTGCGTACGAAGGCGCAGAGCTTGCCCGCCGTGATGAGGTAGCCCCCGAGACGATGGCCGCGGGTATCGCGAACCTCGCAGCGGGCGCTCTCGACGCCGTGAACGAGATCGAGCTCGGCGAGCTCGCCCTCGAAGAGCAGGGCATCGTCCTCGTTCACGAAGGTCGCGACGAGACGGCCATCGTGCACGACGAGGAAGCGCGCCGAGCATGCGATCGCGTGGTCGATGATGGTGCGGGTGGTTGAAGCGGACATATCGTGTCTCCTTTCGACAACGGGTAAGGAAATCGCGGCATGGCGATGCATGCTGCGAGGCAATCCACCTATTTCGTTATCGTTAGGAGCTGTTACGGGTTAGAAGATTGTTCCTCTCTCGAACCCATCCAAGGCGTCCGCGCCTTGTGCGAGAAAGACTATACCCATTCGGGCGGACAGCATTCACGTGTTCTAAATAATTTTTTTGGCAAAGAGGAGCCGCCCTGCCTCTGGCCGCCCGGGTTTCTCTAGCGGCGATTTCTGATTTTGATAGTCAAGCTATCACCGATTCAGAACGTGATAGCTAGACTATCAAAATCTGAAACCCGCCTACAAGAAACCCGGGCGGCATGCTGACGGGCGGATTCTAGTCCACGCGGTCGTGGTTGACGGGGCCGTAGAAGAGGCGTGCGAGCTCGTCGGCGTCGCGCGTCTGGCCGAGCGCCCACATGGTCTTGGCCACGAGCGCCTCGGTGGTCATGTCGCCGCCGCGCAGGATCCCCGGATGGTCCGCATAGGCGTGGCCGACCTCGTAGACGCCCAGGTCGAGGCCCTCCTCGGGCACCTGCGTGGTGATGACCACGGTGCGCCCGGAGTCGATCCAGTCGAAGATGGCCGTCTTGTAGGAGGCTCCCTCGCGCTCGGGGATGCCGCCGATGCCGAACGTCTCGAGGATCACGGCGTCGTAGGCGGGCTTCAGGGTCTCGAAGATCGCGGGCGAGAGGCCCGGCGTGAGCTTGAGCACGCAGACGCGCCGGTCGACCGTATCGTAGAAGCGCGGCGCGGCGGGAAGGCCCTCGGGCACGCCCATCGCGCGCACGATGCGGTCGCCGCGCAGCACCGCGAGCGCGGGGAAGTTGACGCTGGTGAAGGCGTTGGCGCTCATGGTGCGCTGCTTGTGCGCGCGGGTGCCCGCGATCGCCTTGCCGCCGAAGACCACCGAGACGTCGGAGCTGTCGTCGTCCACGGCGTAGAGCAGGCTCTGATAGAGGTTGAGCTTGGCGTCGGTGAAGGGGTTGGCCATGGGCTGCTGCGAGCCGGTGAGCACGATGGGCTTGGCGCTGCCCTGCACCAGGTAGGAGAGGGCGGCGGCCGTGTAGGCCATGGTGTCGGTGCCGTGCAGGATGACGAAGCCGTCGTAGGCGTCGTAGCCCTCGCGCACGATGCGCGCCATCTCGAGCCAGTCGCCGGGCAGCATGTTGGTGGAGTCGATGTTCATGGGCTGCACGAAGTCGAGGTCGCAGAGGCCGTCGATGAGCGGCACCTGCTCGGCCAGCTCGCGACCCGTGAGGGTGGGGGAGAGCCCGCGGCCGTCGGCCGTCGACGCGATGGTCCCGCCTGTTGCGATGATGAGGATGCGCTTCATCAGATGCCCCTACTCGTCGAGTGCGTTCACGAGCTCGATGTTCATGTCGACGGGCGAGTCGATGCCCGCCACCGATCCCTGGTTGCTATATTGCCATACGTACAGGTAGAGGGGTACGGACGGCTCATCGTCGTACTCCGCCAGCCAGTAGCCCTGGCGCTGGAACGAGAGGATGTCCATGCGCGCGAACTCATAGGAGTTGCCGTAGATGACGGCGCGGTAGCCCGCCTCCTCGATGGTGTCGCAGAAGGCGCGCGCCGCGGCGGTGCAGGCGTCGCTTGTGATGTTGTCGGAGCGCCCGGTGTAGTCGGCGGTGGTCTCGTGGTCGAAGGCGATGGGCAGCTCGAGGGGGCGCCCGTCGAGCAGGTCGAGCACGAATTCGGCCTCCTCGCGGCCCTCGTCGGCGTTCATGGCCTGGGAGTACACGTAGAGGCCCACGTCGAGGCCGGCCTCCTGCGCGTCGGTGAGGTAGTCCTCGAAGTGCTCGTCCTCGTAGAGGCCTCCCTCGGTGGACCCGCGCCAGGCCGCGCGCACATAGACGAAGGAGATGCCGTCGTCCGCCACGGCCTCCCAGTCGATGGGTCCGTTGTGCTCGGAGACGTCGATGCCGATGCGCGAGCGCACCTGGCCGTCGGCAACGTAGTCCACGCGGCCGTAGCCGTCCCAGACGAGGTTGCCCCAATCGTAGGGCGACTCGATGGCGGTATCGAAGATATCGACGGGACCGGAGGAGCCGCCCGAGCCTCCGCTGCGCTGCGAGCATGCGCAGAGCAGGACCGTCGCGGCGATAAGAACCGCAACCAATCCGCCCACCGTGCGCCGCGTGCGTTCCATGCCCTTCCTTCCCGGGTCGTGCCGACCTCAGCGATACACTATACGACAGAAGCATGGAAGACTTTTGGAGGTGGCTGCTATGGTTCACATGATGACGCACGGCGACCTTGCCGAGGTCGTGGAGATGGCCCAGCTGCTCTGGCCCGGGGATGCCCCGGAGGCGCTCGAGCGGGAGTTCACGGCCGTCCTCGACGATGACGAGGCGGTGATCCTCGTCGCCACGGACGGGGGCCGCGTCGTGGGCTTCGCGCTCTGCCGCCTGCGCCACGACTACGTCGAGGGCTGCACCTCCTCGCCCGTCGGCTACCTCGAGGGCGTCTTCGTGCGCGAGGGCGACCGCAGGCGCCACTTCGCCTCCGAGATCATCGGCGGCTTCGAGAAGTGGGCGCGCAGGATGGGCTGCTCCGAGATCGCGTCCGACAGCCAGATCGGCAACATCGAGAGCGAGGCCCTTCACCTCGCCTGCGATTTCGAAGAGGCCAACCGCGTCATCTGCTACGTGAAGAAGATCTAGGAGCGCGCATGCTGTTTCTGAACCGCGTGATCAAGAGCGGGTTCCACAAGCCGCAGACCGGTGAGCTCGCCCGCCTCACGACCGTATGGGGCGATGGGCTGGATGCGGAGCATCCGCTTCCCGAGCATCCCAACCCGCAGATGGAGCGCGAGCGCTGGACATCGCTCAACGGCGTCTGGGAGTACGCGTTCGCCCCATGCGGCTATCCCGCCGTGGCGTGGCGCGACGATCTGGGCGAGCTTGCCATGGACGGGACGATCGTCGTGCCCTTCTCGCCCGAGGCCCAGCTCTCGGGCGTGGGCAGGAGGCCGCCGGAGGATACGCTTTTGGTGGAGCAGCGCACCTTCGAGGCGCCGGCGCTCGAGCGCGGCGAGCATGCGATCCTGCATTTCGAGGCCGTCGACTGGGCCTGCTCGGTCTGGGTGAACGGCTCCAAGGTCGCCGAGCACACGGGCGGCTACATGCCGTTCTCGTGCGATATCACCGATGCGCTCCGCGAGGGCGCCAACGTGCTGCGCGTGCAGGTCTTCGACCCCAGCGAGAAGGGCACGCAGCTGCGCGGCAAGCAGCGCATCGACCGCGGCACCATGTGGTACACGGCGCAGTCGGGCATCTGGCAGAGCGTCTGGCTCGAGCAGGTGCCCGAGCACCATATCGAGCGCCTATGGATCGAGGCAGACGCCGACGATGCCGTGCTCACCGTGCGCGCCAAGGCCAACGGCGGCAACCTCCCGCTCGAGGTGACCGTGATCGACGACGGCGCCGTCATCGCGGAGGCGTCGGGCAGGGCGACCGGCGTGCGGATCGAGCTCGGGAGCGTGCATCTGTGGTCGCCCGACGACCCGCACCTCTACGACCTGCTCATCGCGTACGGCGAGGACCGCGTGAGGAGCTACTGCGCCTTCCGCACCGCGACGGTGGAGCTGGACGACGAGGGGCACCTGCGGTTCTGCCTCAACCACGAGCCGCTCTTCCTGCGCGGGCTCCTCAACCAGGGGTACTGGCCCGACGGCCTCATGACCGCGCCAGCCGACGACGCCCTCGTCTACGACCTCGAGACCTGCAAGGGCCTCGGGTTCAACATGTTCCGCATGCACATCAAGCTCGAGCGCGAGCGGTTCTACTACCACTGCGACCGACTGGGCATGCTGGTCTGGCAGGACATGGTCTGCGGCGGCGGGGAGCTCTCCGCATGGCAGACGCAGCAGAAGCCCACGCTCTTCCCCGGCTCGTGGACGGGCATCGACGACTCGACGCCCAAGGGGTGGGACAAGCTCGCGGCCGCGGATGCCGCGTACCGCAGGGAGTGGACGGAGACGACCCGCGCCGCCGTGAGGCGCCTCTCCGCGCATCCCTGCATCGTGACCTGGGTCCTCTTCAACGAGAGCTGGGGGCAGTTCTGCGCGGGCGATGCCACGCGCATGGTGCGCGGGCTCGACCCCACGCGCCCGATCCTCTCGGTGAGCGGGTGGTACGACCAGGGCACGGGCGATTACCAGGGCATCCACAACTACTTCAGGCCGCAGAAGGTCTGGGCCGACCACGCCAAGACGCTCCGAGCGCGCATGATCAGCGAGTTCGGCGGCCTCACCTGGCACGATCCGGCGCACGCGACCTGTCCCGAGAGCTACGGCTACGCCGACTTCGCCTCGATCGACGAGTGGCGCGCGGAGCTGCGCGAGCTGCTTGCCGGCGTCGATGCGCTCGAGGGCGAGGGCCTCGCGGGGTTCGTCTACACGCAGGTCTCCGACGTCGAGGAGGAGGTCAACGGATTGATGACCTATGATAGGAGGGTCGTCAAACTTTAAACGCACCCGGAGGCGACTCCCCGCATGGACCGCACCTACAGACGAGCCACACGCCGCTCCGACGCCCCCTCCTCTGGATGGGGCGACAGGTCGTTCGTCCAAAAGCGGCTTGTAGGACGAGGGGCCGGGCCGTCTGTCCGAAAACGGCCCGTCGGCGTCATCGTGCTGACCGTCATCTGCGTCGCCCTCATCATCGGGCTCGGCATCGGGGCCGTGTCGCTGGCGCGTGCCGTCGCCGGCAGGAGGGGCTCCGCGGGCGGGGCATCCGATAGGCAGGGGGTCGAGGTCCGCGACGAGGCCGATGACGGTCTCGCCGACGACGGCACGATCGTCATGACGCCCTGCGGCAGCCATGAGACGATCGTGCGGACGGGCGAGGAGTACGTCGAGCCCGGGTGCCTTGCGCGCGACACGTCCGCCAGCATGAGCCTCTCGGACCGCGTGCAGACGAGCGGCGAGGTCGATACGTCCACGCCGGGCGTCTACACGGTGACCTACACCGTGGAGAACGACGAGGGAGCGCGCGCGAAGGCCGAGCGCACGGTGCGCGTGGTCGACGATGTGGACGGCGGCTGGGACGAGGACGGCATCTCCGTCATGATGTACCACTACGTCTACGATCCCGCCGACCCGCCCGAGAGCGTCGACGGCAACTACGTCACGACCGACGAGCTCGAGGAGCAGCTCGCGTGGCTGAGCGACCGCGGCTTCTACCAGCCGTCGTGGGCCGAGCTGCGCGCCTTCATCGACGGCACGCACTCGCTTCCCGACAAGAGCATCGTGCTGACCTTCGACGACGGAGAGTACGGCTTCCTCAACCTGGGCATCCCGCTGCTCGAGAAGTACGGGATCGCCGCCACGTCCTTCACCGAATGCAGCCGCGACGACATCGACCACATGCTGGACACCTATGCGAGCCCCTACATCTGCTTCGAGTCGCACAGCTACGACATGCACCATGCCGGCTCCACGCCCATCGGGCATGGCGGGGCCATCTACGACCTCTCCGAGGACGAGCTGGTCGACGACCTGCAGCATGCGGTGGACATCCTCGGGACGCGCGGCGCCTTCGCATACCCGTACGGCGACGTGAGCGACGTCTCCGCGGCGGCCATCGAGCGCGTGGGCATCCTCTGCTCGTTCACGACGGAATACGAGATGGTCTACGTGGGCTCCGACCCCACGCGGCTGCCGCGCATCCGCGTCACCGGCGGGGAAGGGCTCGAGTTCTACCAGGGCTCCGCGTGGTAGAGGCTGTCAGGTGCGTTAGCCGCTTCATCTTCGATGCACTTCTCGGGCGAGAAAAGCAGGATAGTTATAGACACGCAGGTAGATGGCTCGTTTATCTTCTTACCAGTAGAGAAGTGCATCGATACTGAAGGCCTTTAACGGACTGGTGATGGTCTTTCTGTCGAGAGGCCTATCGTTGCCGAAAGGGTCCTTCGACTCTTTGCAATCAAGCTGCCAGCGAGGAAAGGTTCCTCCTGTCAGATTCATGCCACCTACCTGGCAGCTGAATGACAGAGAAACGCAAGGGCGCTCTGCTATAGAGGACTTCCCAATCGGAAACCGGATATCGTTAGGGGGGAGTTCTCATGAGCGTCTGCCTATGCCTTGCATCGGCCGAGAAGGTCCTCGACCTTATCTCGTACGGGTTCATCGAACAATTCGGGCTTGCCGGAGCAGACCAGCTGGCTGCCTGCAGGGCGACGGGCGACGAGCTCAGGCGGCTCGGCTCTATTCCCCTCGATCTCGGAAAGCCCGTGCATGTGCTCGTTCCCGATCGGCGGTGGCGGACATGCAAGGACGGAATCACAAGCCATACATGGGGCGGCAAGCTCTCCGACGGCGCCCTTATCTCCCTCGGCGGCGGCATCCTTGCAGCATCCCCCGAGTTCAACGCCGCTCTCGAGATGCGCGGAAGGACCCCCGTTGCCCGAGCGCTCATACTCATGTCGTACTGCGGGGTCTTCGCCATAGACGAGGGCTCGGAGGATGGATTCATCTGGCGCAGGCCCTTGACATGCATCGATAGGCTTTGGACGTTCTCCCGTACGATCAAGGGCGACCCATGCTCGGCAGCGTTGCGCGATGCCGTCCTGCTCGCGGGCGAGCGATGCAGGTCTCCGCTGGAGGCCAGGCTCCTGCTCGCCCTCACCGCACCGCGTTTCATGGGAGGGCTCGGGCTGGCGATGCCTCGGATGAACCATCGGATCGATCTAAGCGAAGAGGGACGGGCGATCTGGGGCGCGGATTCCATCGAGGGCGATATGGTCTGGGAGGCCCGCAAAGTCGACCTCGAGGCAAATGGGAAGCTCAGGCATAGGGGGAGGTTCGGCGAGGACCTTACGCGCGCCTCCGCCCTCGAATCGGGCGGCTACTCGGTTCGGTTCGCGACGGCGCGCCAGCTGAGAAGCGCACGGCAGATGCTCGTGCTGGGCCGATGGCTTTCCGAGCATCTGGGCTGCGATGCGGCGGACCTTCCTGAGAGAAACCGGCTCCAGAGCCTTCTCAACGAGATTAACTCGTTCAACTATCACTGCATTTCTCTCGATGAGCTCAGACGAGCGAGCCG
This sequence comes from uncultured Coriobacteriales bacterium, assembly GCA_946619045.1. Taxonomy (GTDB): domain Bacteria; phylum Actinomycetota; class Coriobacteriia; order Coriobacteriales; family Atopobiaceae; genus RUG721. The sequence goes on from CAMOLV010000038.1 coordinate 8,755, forward strand.
CTGAGCTGCGGCGACGTAATACCGCTGCATTTCTGGGGCGAGAAGTGCATTGTCCGGTAAAAGGCTTATCCATGCTGAACGGATATCGAAGCAGGGCATCCTCTACAATTGAATGACCCCCTAAGGAACAGGAGCATCCATGGCAGAGTTCGTGTACCAGATGTACAAGGCCCGCAAGGCCGTCGGAGACAAGGTCATCCTCGACGACGTCACCGTGGGCGTCTATCCCGGCGCCAAGATCGGCGTCGTCGGCCCCAACGGCATGGGCAAGTCCACGCTGCTCAAGGTCATGGCGGGCCTCGAGGAGGTCTCCAACGGCGAGGCCATGCTCACGCCCGGCTACACCGTGGGCCTGCTCCAGCAGGAGCCCCCGCTCGAGGAGGACAAGACCGTCAAGGAGAACATCGAGCTCGCCTTCGCCGACGTGCTCGCCAAGGTCGCGCGCTTCAACGAGATCGGCGAGCTCATGGCCGATCCCGATGCGGACTTCGATGCCCTGATGGACGAGATGGGCCGCCTGCAGGACGAGATCGACGCCGCCAACGGCTGGGACCTCGACAGCCAGCTCTCCCAGGCCATGGACGCGCTGCAGTGCCCCGACCCCGACATGCCGGTGAACGTGCTCTCCGGCGGCGAGCGCCGCCGCGTCGCGCTCTGCAGGCTTCTGCTCGAGGCGCCCGACCTGCTCCTTCTCGACGAGCCCACCAACCACCTGGACGCCGAGTCGGTGCTCTGGCTCGAGCAGTTCCTGCATCGCTACGAGGGTGCCGTCATGGCCGTCACGCACGACCGCTACTTCCTCGACAACGTGGCCGGATGGATCTGCGAGGTCGACCGCGGGCAGCTCTACCCCTACGAGGGCAACTACTCCACCTACCTCGAGAAGAAGGCCGCGCGCATGAAGCTACAGGGCGAGCAGGACGCCAAGCGGGCCAAGAAGCTCGAGCGCGAGCTCGCGTGGGTGCGCAGCGGCGCCAAGGCCCGCCAGGCCAAGGGCAAGGCCCGTCTCGCCCGTTACGAGGAGATGGCCGCCGAGGCAGCTGCCTCCAAGAAGCTCGACTTCACCGAGATCCAGATCCCCGCGGGCCCGCGCCTGGGTGCCAAGGTGCTCGTGGCCGAGAACATCTGCAAGAGCTTCGGCGACCGCGTGCTCATCGACAACCTCTCGTTCATGCTGCCGCGCAACGGCATCGTGGGCGTCATCGGCCCCAACGGCGTGGGCAAGACCACGCT
>CAMOLV010000039.1 GCA_946619045.1 uncultured Coriobacteriales bacterium
TCCTCGGAGCCGCCGTTGGCCGCGCGGGCGGCCACGTAGAGCTGGGCGGCCTTCTCGACGGTGTGGGCGAGGCCGAAGGTGGTGTCGAAGTCGGGACCCGCGGCGAAGAGGCCGTGGTGCGCCCAGACGATGGTGTCGTAGGTCTTCATGAGCTCGCTCGAGGCCTCGGCGATGGCGGGGCCGCCGGGGACCATCCAGGGCACGACGCCCACGCCGGCGGGGAACACCACGACGCACTCGGTCATCATCTGCCACAGACGGCGCGTGAAGTCGCGGTCGGTGAGGGGCACGATGAAGCTCATCTCGATGATGCCGGGGGTATGGGCGTGGTAGATCACGCGGTTCCTGCCGTCGGTGCGCTCGGCGGCCACGCAGTGGTTCATGTAGTGGCTCTCGAACTCGCTCGTGGGACGGGCGCCGTTGAGAAGGCCCCAGACGATGCGGAAGGCGTCGCCGGTCTCGTTGATCTCGACGATGCCGATGTTCTCGGCGGGGTTGCCGGCGACGTTGCGCATGTACTTGCCGCTGCCGGTGGACACGAAGAACTGGCCGGCCAGGTTGGGGCCGCAGACGCCCATCTTGACCCAGGGGCGCGGCTCGGCATCGAAGAACGGACGCGCGGCCTTGACCTCCTCGTCGGTCATGCGGTAGGTGAGGTTGCCGCCGTTGCGCTCGTGCCAGCCCTGCAGCCAGCCGTCGTTGCACATGCGGCAGAAGCCCTTGATGAAGGGCTGGTTCTCGAGCGCCACGCGGCTCACGCCCTTGGCTGCGCCGTTCATCATCTCCTGCGCCGCGTCGAGCATGCCGTCCAGATCGATCGTTGCCATGGTGTTCTCCTTTCGATTCTCCAGAAGGGGGTACCCCTTTGGAGGAAACCTGTTAACGGGGCTGGTATTCCTTGATGTCGAAGCTTGCCTTGATGGCCGCGCGGGCCTCCTCGAGGCTCGCGTACTCATGCGCGTAGATGAACTGCACCATGAGGTTGCCGAGCGCGGTTCCCTCCGTGGGGCCGGCGAACACGGGAAGCCCGCAGGCATCGGCCGTGGCCTGGTTGAGGTAGCCGTTGGCGGAGCCGCCGCCCACGATGTTGATGCTCGTGTAGTCGACGCCGGTCTGCTCGTGGAGCTGGCCCACGGTGCGCGCGTAGTCTGCGGCGAGGGAGTCGTACACGGTGAGCGCGTACTCCCCCATCGTCTGCGGCACGCTCTGGCCGGACGCGGCCGCGACGTCGCGGAGCGCGGCGAGCATGCTCTCGGGGGCCAGGAACGCGGGATCGTCGGCGTCGACGACCGCGTGGAAGCCGGCGGCGCGCGCCTGCTCGGCGGCGGCGACGAGGTCGCCCCAGCTGGGAGCCTCGCCCATCTGGGCGCCGAGCTCCTTGCGCACGTTCTGGATCATCCAGAGGCCCATGATGTTCTTGAGGTAGCGGAAACGGCGCTCGTAGCCGCCCTCGTTGGTGAGGTTGGCGGCAGCGCTCTCGGGCGTGCAGATGGCCGAGCGGTTCTCGGTGCCCATGAGGCTCCAGGTTCCGCTCGAGACGTACACCGCCTGCTCGTCGCGGGCGGGCACGGCCAGCCATGCGGAGCCGGTGTCGTGGCTCGCGACCAGCACGACCTCGGCGTCGAAGCCCACGCGCTCGGCGATCTCGGGGCGCAGGCGGCCGAGCGAGATGCCGGGCATGGTTACGGGGAGGAAGATATCGCGCGGAAGGCCCAGGCGGTCGATGAGCTCCCCGTCCCAGTCGCACGTCCCGGCATTCAGGAGCGCCGTGGTGCTCGCGTTGGTGTACTCGTTTGCCTTGGCGCCGCAGAGCACGTAGTTGAGGTAGTCGGGCACCATGAGGAACGTCTGGGCGGCGTCGAGCTGCGCGCGGTCCTCGCGGGCGAGCGCGGAGAGCTGGTAGCAGGTGTTGAACTGCTGGTACTGGATGCCCGTGCGCGCGTAGTGCTCGTCGAAGGAGAGGATGCCCTCGGAGGCGAGGAGGTCGCGCATGCCCTCGGTGCGGGCATCGCGGTAGCCCACGCAATCGCCCACGCGGTTGCCGTCGCCGTCGAGCAGGACGAAATCGACGGCCCAGGTGTCGATGCCGATGGTGGAGGGCTCGAAGCCCTGCTCATGCGCTGCGGCGAGGCCTGCGATCACGCTCTCCGCGAGGGCGTCGATGTCCCAGCAGAGATGGCCGTCCTTCCTGACCAGACCGTTCTCGAATCGGTAGACCTCTGTGAGCTCCATACGCCCATCGACGACCTGCCCGATGATGTGGCGGCCCGACGAAGCACCGATATCGATCGCAAGATGACAACCAGCCATTCCGTGCCCCTCTCTTTTTGCAGCCCTGAAGGGATTTTGATATTTTAAGAATACGCTGGTATCACGCAGTAGGTTATGCTCGTACTGCGCATGTTCTTTCGAAAAATGCGCATGTTCTATCGACGGTTCGAAAACATGTTCCAAGCCGTTCCATCAGGAGATGCCATGCTCACCTACAACCTGGACATCGAGGACCGGAGCCGGTGGCTCATCGCCACGCCGTCAGCCGCGCAGGTGGCGGAGCCGTACTACTGCTCGGAGGTGGGCGTGTTCTACGCGCACGAGAAGTTCTCGACCGCCCGCTCGGGCAAGGACAGCTACATCGTGTTCTACACGCTCGAGGGCGAGGGCGTCGTGCATCAGGGCGGGCAGCGCATCTCGCTCACGCCCGGGCACGCGCTGCTCATGGACTGCCGCACGCCGCAGACGTACCGCACGGCGCCGTCGTGCGACCGCTGGTTCCACCTGTGGGCCCATATCGACGGGACGGGCGTGGAGCTTGCCGGACGCGAGCTGGGACTCCCCCGCCTCACGCCCATCAGGGTGCGCCAGACGAACCTGCAACCGCATTTCGACATGCTGTTCGGCAGGCTCAAGGACGAGGCCGCGGGAGGCAGGGCGCGGACGGGCCTCGCAGCGCACGGACTTGTGACCGAGCTCGTCGCAGCGCACGCGTATGCGCAGGGATCGCATGACGACGACAGCCCGGTCGCGCGCGTCGTCGCCTACGTGGATGCCAATACCGCGGAGAAGCTCTCGCTCGACGAGCTCGCGGGCGTCGCGTCGGTGAGCCCATCCCACCTGGTCAGGCTCTTCAGGGAGCGTCTGGGAACCACGCCGCACGACTACGTGCTGCGCAGGCGCATCTCGCTTGCAAAGGAGCTGCTCGCCGAGACGGACCTCACGAGCGCGGCCATCGCCAAGCGGGTGGGGTTCGCGTCAGAGAGCAACTTCTCGTACAGGTTCAGCAAGATGGTCGGGCAGAGCCCGCGCGCCTACCGCGCAGGCTCCCCCGGCGTCTCGGCATAGGGATCCTAGATTCGGGCGACGGCCTTGATCTCGACCTTGCCGCCCTTGGGCAGGGCGACCACCTGGAAGGCGGCGCGGGCGGGATACGGCGCCTCGAAGAACTCGGCATAGACCTCGTTCATGGCGCCGAACTCGGCGATGTCGGTGAGCAGGACGGTGGTCTCCACCACATCGGCCATGGTTGCGCCGGCCTCGGCGAGGATCGCCTTGATGTTGGAGAGGCTCTGGCGGGTCTGGCTCCCGATATCCTCGCCGGCGAACTCGCCGGTCTCGGGCACGAGGCCGAGCTGTCCGCTCACGTTGATCGAGATGCCCTCTGCGGCAACGCCCTGGCTGTAGGGGCCGATGGCGGCGGGAGCGCTGGCGGTGGCGATGGCACGGTTGTTCATGGTTCCTCCTCAAGCAAGACGTTCGAGTTCGATAAGGTCCTCGGGCGTGTCTATATCCTCGAGCTCCGCCGCGCGGGCAGCCTCGACCAATATGACCTGCGGGACGGATGCGCTGCCGGATTTGAGCAGCTCGGACCCGCCGACATCCCCCTCGAGGGCGGCGAGGGCGGCGTAGCAGCCGCGCGGCCACATGACGGGAGAGCCCGGAGCGCCCTGCCACGAGAGGCGCGCGACCGCATCGGGCCGGCGCGCCGATGCGAGCACGAGCGCACGCACGCTCGCCTGCGAGAGCAGGGGCTGATCGCCCGGCACGAAGAGGCACGCGGCGGTTTCGCCCAGCTCCGAGAGCCCGGCGCGGATGGTGTCGCTCTGGAGCGGCCCGTCGTGGAGGACGGCCGCGAACCCGCAGCGTGTTGCAAGGTCGGCGACCTCGGCGCTGCGCGTGACCACGCGCACGTCGAGCAGATCCGCGGGAAGCGCCGCGAGGGTATGCTCGAGCACGGTGGAGCCCAGGAACGGCGCGAGCAGCTTGTTGGATCCGAAGCGCTTAGCCTCCCCGCTCGCCATGACGATGCAGCCCGGACGGGAGAAGCGCTGTGCGAACAGCCCATCCGCAGCAGCTTCGGTCTCGCTGCGCCACGCGCCGTACCGTGCGAGCAGGAGCTCGGCATCGTAGGTGAGCGCCGATCCGCCGCCCGCAGCTCCCCCGCGTCTGCGCTCGAGCAGCGGGTATCCGAGCCCCTCCTCCGCCGCATGGATGATGCGCGTCGCCTTGCTGTAGGCCATGCCCATCTCGGCGGCGGCAGCATGCAGGCTGCCCGTCTCGCGTGTGCGCACGAGCAGCTCCGCCGGCCCGGGCCCGAACACGCGGGAATCGCCGGCGAAGACCACGGGGTTTGTCGAAGGCCGCAGATCCAATATGCCCCCATTCCGTCCGATGGACTGAAGCAAGTCTACCGCGAAGGGATATGATGAACCTGCTGAACAGGATTACCGACGCGTCCTTCTCGGTACGTGTCACCCGTCACCGAAGAGAGGAGCCTCATGAACGAGACGCGCGCCGCCGAGCTCATAGAGTTCTGCAGGCAGCTGGTTCGGACCAAGAGCTACTCGGGACAAGAGCAGGACGTGGCGGCCGTGCTGGCCGACGAGATGCGCGCGCTCGGCTACGACGAGGTCGTCGTCGACAAGTACGGCAGCGTCATCGGCACCATACGCGGCAACCGTCCCGGCCCCTGCGTGCTCTTCGACGGCCACATCGACACCGTGCCCGCCGAGAACGCCGAGAAGTGGGCCTATCCCCCGTTCGAGGCGTGCATCGCCGACGGGCGCATCTACGGCCGCGGCACCTCCGACATGAAGGGCGCCGATGCGGCGTTCACCAAGGCGGTTGCCTGGTTCGCCGCCGACCGCGGCCGCGATTTCGCGGGCACGATCTGCGTGGCGGGCGTGGTGCAGGAGGAGTGCTTCGAGGGCGTCGCGTCGCGCTCGGTGAGCGAGATCGTGAAGCCCGACTACGTGATCATCGGCGAGTCGTCGCAGTGCAACCTCAAGGTGGGCCAGCGCGGCCGCGCCGAGATCAAGATCGAGACCCGCGGCGTGCCCGCGCACTCCGCCAACCCCGAGAAGGGCGTGAACGCCGTCTACAAGATGTGCCGCGCCATCGAGGCGGTGCGCGGCATCGAGCCCGGCGAGCATCCCGTGCTCGGCAAGGGCATCCTCGAGCTCGTCGACATCAAGAGCGAGCCCTACCCCGGCGCGTCCGTGGTGCCGGAGTTCTGCTCGGCGACCTACGACCGCCGCCTGCTCGTGGGCGAGACGCCCGAGAGCGTGCTCGAGCCCGTGCAGGTCGCGCTCGCAGATATCGCCGCCGAGGACGACGAGTTCGAATCCAACGCGCATTTCACCGAGGCGGAAGACGTCTGCTACACCGGCGAGGTCATCTCGGCCGAGCGCTTCTTCCCCGGCTGGCTCTTCGACCGCGATGCCGACTGGATCCAGACGATCAAGGCGAAGCTCGAGGAGATGGGTTTCTCGCCCGAGATCACGCAGTACAACTTCTGCACCAACGGCAGCCACTATGCCGGCGAGGCGGGCATCAGGACCATCGGCCTGGGGCCGTCGCGCGAGGACCTCGCCCACACCGTGGACGAGTACATCGAGATCTCCGAGCTCACGAAGGTCGCGGACTGCTACTACGGCGTGCTCGAGGCGCTGCTCGGATAGCTGGCGCACGCTCCGGATTGGAGGATCCCATGAAGAAGCGGGGCGGCGGAGCGAAGAAGGCCCTCGGCCTGATCTTCGGCATGGGGATGGGCGTCGCGCTCGGCATCCTGCTCGTCCGCATCATCGACCTCGACGCCATCAAGCAGATGGGCTTCGGGGAGTTCCTGCTCTTCTACGGCGCGCTCATCCTGGCGATGGCCGTGGCGCTGGTGCTGCAGTTCGCCATCCATGAGGCGGGGCATCTCGTCTGCGGCCTCATCAGCGGCTACCGCTTCTCGTCGTATAGGCTGGGGAGCCTCATGGTCCTCAAGAAGGATGGTCGCCTCTGCCTGAGGCGCCTCTCGATGCCGGGTACGGGCGGGCAGTGCCTGATGCTGCCCCCGGGATCCCCGGACGGCGGCTTTCCCGTGATCCTCTTCAACCTGGGAGGCGTCATCGCCAACCTGCTGGCAGCTGCCGTGAGCGCATGCCTGCTCCCCTTGGCGGGAGGGCACAAGGCCGTCGCCGCGTTTCTGGGAGGCATGGCGTTCTTCGGCGTGATGCTCGCGCTGGTCAACGGCATCCCCATGCGGGGCTCCGCGGTTCCCAACGACGGCTGGAACGCGCTCAACCTGGGCAAGGACAAGCTCGCGCGCAGGTCGTTCTGGGTGCAGCTGTCGGTGAACGCGGCGCTCGTCGACGGCATGCGCATGAAGGATATGCCCGACGAGTGGTTCGAGCTTCCCCCGGACGACCGCCTGGACGAGACGTTCGCGGCGACGCTCGCCGTCTTCGCGGAGAACCGGATGATGGACCGGCATGACTTCGGGGATGCGCTGCAGCTGGCAAACAAGCTGCTCGCAGACGGCGCGGGCACGGTCGAGCTGCATCGGCCGCTCGTCGCCTGCGACCGCGTTTTCTGCAGGCTCATGCTCGGGCTCGAGCCCGGCGAGGAGGAGCTCGACGAGAAGGATGCCGCGCAGTACCTCAAGATGCTCTCCGACAATCCCTCGGTGCAGCGGACGCGCTATGCCCTCGCGGTGCTCGTGCATGGCGACCCCGAGGAGGCGCAGCGCATCCGCGGGCAGTTCGAGAAGACCGCGCGTACCTACCCCACCGAGGCGGATATCGCAGCCGAGCGCGAGCTCATGGCCCTGGTTGATTAGAGTGGGTCGAATGGACAGGTCGTTCGACCCACTGTCCGTTATCGCTTCTACTCGTAGACCGCCCACGCGCGCACGGGCAGGCCGGTCGCGCCCTCGATACGCGGATACGCGATGAAGATGATCGCGCCGGTCGCGGGCAGCTGATCGAGGTTGTCCATGAGCTCCACCTGGAAGCGCCCGGACGCGAGCACGAGGCGCTCGCAGGCGAGGTCGTCCTCCTTGGCCGCCTCGGGCGACGCGTCGGTGTCGAAGGTCTCGTGGCCGATGGCGGCGACGTCGCGCTCGTCGATGAGGTACCTCACCACGGGCAGGCTCCAACCCGGCGCGTGCTCGCCGCCCTCCTCGTCGAAGTTGTTGAGGGCGTCGTTGCTCGGCCAGCGATGGCCCCATCCGGTGCAGAGCGCCACGAACGACCCGGCGGGGATGGCGCCGTTGGCAGCCTCGAAGGCATCGATGTCGTCGAGCGTGATGGCATACTCGGGATTCTCGGCGACCTTATCGCGGATATCGATCACCACGAGCGGGAGCACGTGGTTCTCGACCGAGAAGGCCTCGGGGCCGGAGGCGCCGGCGACGAAGTGGTTGGGGAAGTCGATGTGCGTTCCGAACTGCCCCGGGAACTTGAACGTATGGATGCGGCAGCAGAGCATCGGGTTGTCGTAGTCGAAGACCGTCTTGCAGAGCTCGACGGACCCCTCGGGGATGCCGCTCCAGAACGGGCTCTCGTTGTTGAGGGAATGCGTGAGGTCGACCCAATGGCATGCCTTGAGGTCGGCGAGCGTGTTCCAAAGACCCATGCTGATCCTCCTTGCTGTGGTGTTCCCGACACGGCAGTTATACCACGCCCCGTCGCGGAAGGGCCGCCCGTATCCACGAGCGTTCAGGTGCATCGGCTGGTATCATGGCGAACTGGGAACCATGGCGGATCATGTGCAGCAGCGTCGGATGGGAGGAGGAGCCGTGCGGGATCGTCGGAAACGCGCGACCGTGGAGCTCGTGGCATCGCTGCTCGTGTTCGGCACCTTGGGGCTGTTCGTGCGCCTCATCCCGCTCGCCCCGACGATGATCGCGCTCACGCGCGGCCTCATGGGAGCAGCCTTCCTCATGCTCGTGCTCCGCATCCGCGGCGGGCACCTGCAGCTCCCCGAGAGCCGCGCCACCTTGGCGCTGCTGCTCGCGTCGGGCGTCGCGGTCACGCTCAACTGGGTCTTCCTCTTCATGGCGTACGAGCGCACCACGCTGGCGTCGGCGGAGCTCGCCTACGAGATGGCGCCCGTCTATGTGATGCTCGTCTCGCCCTTCCTGCTGGGCGAGAAGCTCACGCGTGCCAAGGTCGCGTGTCTGGTCGCGGCGGTCGCGGGCATGGTGCTGGTCTCGGGCGTGCTCGGGCCCGACGCGTCGACGGGCATCACGCTGGAGGGCGTGGGCCTGGGCCTCGTCTCCGCCGCCTTCTTCGCGGCGACAATCGTCATGAACCGCAGGCTCGCGTCGATCGAGCCCTATACCAAGACCATCGTGCAGCTCTTCGTGGCAGGCATCGTGCTGGTCCCGCTTGCCGCCGCCTCGGGCGAGCTGGGCTTCGAGGGCGTCGGCATGCGCGAGGCGGTGCTCATCGCGGTCGTCGGCATCGTGCACACGGGCATCGCCTTCGCCCTCTGGTTCGATGCGCTCGGATACCTCCCCGCCCAGACGGTGGCGATCCTCGAGTACATCGACCCCATCGTCGCGCTCTCCATCTCGGTGCTCGTGTTCCATGAGTCGCTCACGCCGCTTGGTTGGATCGGCGCCGTGCTCGTTCTTGGCGCCATGGCGGCAAGCGAGCTGCTCGATAGGCCCGAGGATTAGTGCTGCCGTCTCCGTGTTCGTTTTATGCGCTGGGTATAGCCCCGTGCTAGACTGGTTCACGCAATGTGCTGCTCGCGAGCGTAAGTCCGGTTGCATCGACTATCCGGCACCCGGCAGAAGGAGCGCACATGGCTTCCGAGAATACAACCCGTACCGACCATCCCCTCATGGCATATGCCTTCCCCGTGAGCATGGCGCTGCTCATGTGCTACGGCATGGAGCTCTACAACCACCTGCTGATGGGCGCGGGCTTCTCCGTGGCGACGTTGCTCTCGCCCTTTTCCGAGCTGCTGCCCATGGCGGCGGCGGTCGTGGTGATCGAGCACTTCATCGGCGGGCATATCGTCGAGCTGCTGATGGCGCGCATCGGCGATGCCGAAAGGATCCGCATTCCCTATGGCATGGTGCTCGGAACCGTTACCTGCATCGTCATGTGCCCGCTCATGAGCATGGTCGCGACGCTCGTGTTCAAGCACCCTACGATTGCGACGCTCCTGCCCATCTGGTTCTCGACCTTCGCACATAACCTGCCGTTTGCGCTTGCGTGGGCGCTTATCGTCGCCCGACCCATCAGCGGAGCGATTGTGGGACGTCTCTCCCGCAACCGCACTTGATAAACGGGATAAAAGCTCTGGGAAAACTGTCCAGAAAACCAAGTCCGGTCATGTGCGCCGAAAGCACGGACTTGGATATCTGGATAGATTATCAGTAACTTCTATCCAGATACCCAAGTAAGGTCCCAACGGAGCGGGCCAGCCTGCCCGGATATCATCGAAAGCGGACCCAGCTTTTACTATCTGGACAAACCGGCTGAAACTATTGTCCAGATAGTAAAAGCCCGCTCTCGTGTTCGGGAGCGAGCTTTTAGGTTCTGGACGGTTTTCTCGAACGGTTTGTCCTGATAGTGAAAGTCAGCTTGCGGCCTTACGCCAGCTTGCCGTAGGTATCGTCGTCCACGGGCTCGAGCCACTCGGCGCTTCCGCCCTCGCCCGGCACCTCGA
>CAMOLV010000040.1 GCA_946619045.1 uncultured Coriobacteriales bacterium
CTCGAGCAGCTCAAGGCCAAGCGCGCCGCGCAGGAGCGCGACATCGCGCACATGGAGGTCTTCATCGAGAAGTTCCGGTACAAGCCCACGAAGGCCAAGCAGGTTCAGGAGCGCGTCAAGCGCGTCGAGAAGATCAAGGAGGAGCTCGTCGTGCTCCCCGAGCACAACAAGCGCGTCCGCTTCTCGTTCCCCGCGCCTCCGCGCACGGGCGATTCGGTCGTCTCGCTCGACAACGTCTCGAAGCGCTACGACGACAACCTCGTCTACGAGGACGTCAACCTCACGCTCTACCGCGGCGACCACGTTGCCCTGATCGGCCCCAACGGAGCGGGCAAGTCCACGCTCATGAAGCTCATCGCCGACCGCCTCGCGCCGACCACGGGCACGGTCGAGTACGGCCAGAACGTCACGAGCGCCTACTACGCGCAGCATCAGCTCGAGGACCTCGATGCGGCCAACACCGTCATGGGGGAGATCGACAAGGTCGCGCCCGGGTGGACCAGCTCCGAAGAGCGCAGGCTCCTCGGCGCCTTCCTCTTCCACGGCGACGATGTCGAGAAGCGCGTGAGCGTGCTCTCGGGCGGCGAGAAGGCCCGTCTCGCCCTTGCCAAGATGCTCGTCTCTCCCGACCCGCTGCTGCTGCTCGACGAGCCCACCAACCACCTCGATATCGAGTCGGTCGATATCCTCGAGCAGGCTCTCGCCTCGTTCGACGGCACCATCGTGCTCATCAGCCACGACGAGCACCTCATCAAGGCGATCGCAACCAAGATCGTCGACGTGCGCGACCACAAGGTGACCCTCTACGACGGCGACTACGAGTACTACCGTTTCAAGCGCGCCGAGCTCGAGGCCTCTTCGGATGCCGCTGCGTCGATTTCGCGCGGCTCTAAACCCAATGCTCCGCGCGAAGCGGCGGCAGCGGTTGCGCAGGCCGGAGGCGACGGCGCCGGTAGCGGCCGCAACGTGAAGACACGCGAGCAGAGGCGGTTGGAGGCCGAGGAGAGGCAGAAGCGCTCCCGTGCCCTGAAGGGCACGCGCGATCGCCTGAAGCAGGTCGAGGCCGCCCTCGAGCCCGCGCAGAAGCGTCTCGCCGAGCTCGAGCAGCTCATGGCGAGCGAGGACCTCTACAACGATGCCAAGCGCTTCGACGAGTGCATGACCGAGTACACGGCCCTCTCCAAGAAGGTCCCGGCCCTCGAGTCCGAGTGGCTCGAGCTCACCGAGGAGCTCGAGAACGCGCAGTAGCCCCTTTTCGGCAAGGCTGCCATCTCATGCCGACTCTGGGGATTTCCGCGGGTCAGCACCTCTATGCGCCGTTTGACGCTATCATTGAATGGTTGGATACCGGTCCTCGCCGCTGTTCGGAGCCGCGAGAGGGGAGAGCACGTGCTCGGCGCATCGAATCGATTCTCGTACTACATCATGATGGCGATCAGCGTCGCCCTCGTCGCGCTCTCCGCATCCATCCACGAGTTCGCCCATGGCTGGATGGCGCTCCAGTGCGGAGACCCCACCGCCAAGGAGGCCGGGCGCCTGACCCTCAACCCGCTCGCGCATCTCGATCCCTTCGGATCGTTCGTGCTCCCGCTGCTCATGGCCCTTGCCGGCATGCCCGTCTTCGCCGCCGCCAAGCCGGTCCCGTTCAACCCGAGAAGGCTCAAGAACCCCGCCCGTGACGAGGCGCTCGTCGCCGTGGCGGGGCCTGTCAGCAATCTCATCCAGGCGATCATCGGCGCCGCCGTCCTCTTCGTCGTCATCACCTTCGTGCAGCCGTTCGCCCTTGACGGCACCATTCCCTACGAGCTGTTCTATTGGCTCGCGATCGTCGTCAACACGTACGTGCGCGTCAATCTGAGCCTCGCTTTCTTCAATCTCATCCCGCTGCCGCCGCTTGACGGCTCCAAGCTCATCTCGCCTTTGCTCAAAGGCGATGCCCGTCGCGTCTACAACAGGATCCAGGCATATTCGCTCCCCATACTCATGGCCGCGCTCTACGTCATCCCCACGGTGTTCAGGATCGATCCGCTGGGGTGGTACTTCGATGTGACGGTCGATAACGTCTACAATCTCCTGACCTTCTGGTGGTAGCCATGTCGTATCGGGTGAGCACACAGGCGTTCTCGGGCCCCTTCGACCTGCTCCTCCATCTGGTGAGCAGGCAGAAGGTGGCCATCGGGTCGATCTCGATCGCCGAGGTCGCCGACCAGTACCTCGCCGAGGTCGAGCGCATGCCCGACCTCGATCTCGATGTCGCAAGCGATTTCGTGCTCGTGGCATCGACGCTGCTCGATATCAAGGCCGCGTCGCTCATCCCCGAGCAGGGCGTGCGCGTGACGTCATCCGATCCCGACGATGAGGACGATTTCGCCGACCTCACCCCCGAGGAGGCGCGCGAGGTCCTCATCGCACGCCTGATCGCCTACAAGCAGTTCCGCAACGTGAGCGCATCGCTCGGCGCCCGCATGGAGGCCGAGTCGCGCATGGTTCCGCGCACGGCGGGACCCGATCCCGAGTTCCTGAACCTGATGCCCGACTATCTTGCCGGCATCAGCCTGCGCAGCCTCGCCGTCATCTGCGCCGACCTCGACAGCAAGCGCGAGAGCCTGCTGCTCGAGGCCGAGCATATCGCCCCGCACCGCATCCCCATCGGCCTCACCGTCGCATCGGTCGACCGGTTGATGCGCGCCAGGAAGAAGATGACCTTCACGCAGCTCCTCGACGGCCAGACAAACGCCGAGACGGTCGTCGTGACCTTCCTCGCCGTGCTCGAGCTCTTCAAGCGCGGCCTCGTCACCGTCCATCAGAGCGAGATATTCGGCGAGATCGACGTCGAGCACGTCGAAGGCGCCGATGAGTTCCAGATCGACAGCAGCGATTTCGACTACGAGACCTACGAGGAGTAGCAATGCAGGGTCTGACCAACCTTTCCGGAGATACGCTGAAGGGTGCCGTCGAGGCGCTCCTCATGGTCTCGAGCGAGTCGGTCGCCGCGACCGACCTCGCCGCCGTGCTGGGCGTCGATCCCGGCGACGTCGCATCCGCCCTGGCGGAGCTCGCAGCCGAATACCTCGATTGCAACCGCGGATTCCAGCTTCGCGAGGTCGCCGGCGGGTGGCGTCTCTTCACGCACCCCGCCTATCACGAGCAGGTCGAGCAGTACGTGCTCTCATGGGACACGCGCAAGCTCAGCCAAGCTGCCCTCGAGACGCTCGCGGTCATCGCCTACCACCAGCCCGTCACACGCGAGGGCATCCGCGCCATCCGAGGCGTCAACTCCGACGGCGTCATCTCGTCGCTCCGCGAGAAGGGCCTCGTCCGCGAAGTAGGCAGGGAGCAGGACCGCGGCCAGGCGATCCTCTACGGAACCACGCAGCTCTTCCTCGAGCATTTCGGGCTCAGGTCGCTGCGCGACCTTCCGCCGCTCGAGGATTTCGCTCCCGACGAGGAGTCCAAGCGCTTCATACGCGAGCGCCTCTCCGGAACATCCTTCGCCTCCACGCTGGAGGACGCATCCGACGACATCGATGAGGATCGCGACCTCGTCAACAACGATTTCGACGATGATGCGGACGAGGAGTACGACGAGCTCGAGGATATCCTGAACGACGAGGAGGCCTCGTTCGATGACTGACGGGTCGGCCATCTATCCGATGCGGCTCCAACGCTTCCTCGCGCGCGCGGGCGTGTCGAGCAGGCGCGGCTCCGAGCGCCTCATGACCGAAGGGCGCGTCACGGTCAACGGCGAGGTCGTGACCGAGCTCGGGAGCAAGGTCGATCCGCTGCGCGATATCGTGCGCGTCGACGGTGCCGTCTGCACGCTCGGGACCAGCCATTGCTACCTCATCCTCAACAAACCAGCGGGTTATCTGACCACGATGAGCGATCCCTATGGGCGGCCAACCGTCGCCGAGCTCGTGCCGGTTGCAGAGTTTCCCGGTCTCTTCCCCGTGGGGAGGCTCGATGCGGATACCACGGGATGCCTGTTCTTCACGACCGACGGCACCATGGGGCAGAACCTCCTGCATCCCTCCCATCACGTCGACAAGACCTATATCGCCTGCTATTCGGGCTCCCTGTCCTCCGACGACATCGACCGTCTCGAGAGCGGCATCGAGCTCGACGATTGCACGGCTTCCCCCGCATCCGTCGAGGTGCTCTCCCCGGACGACGAGCGTGCCAAGCTCGTGAGGCCGGACGGCCTCGGCATCCGCGAGGAGGTCGCGCAGCTCACCATCCACGAGGGGCGCAAGCACCAGGTCAAGCGCATGTTCCTGGCTGCAGGGCACCTCGTCAAATCGCTGTACCGCCTCTCGTTCGGCCCGCTCGACGCGCTCGGCCTTGCGGAGGGGGAGTGGAGGCTCTGCACCGAGGACGAGATATCGGCTCTGCGCAAAGCCGCGGGTTTCGAAGAACCCGCTTCAACTGCACCTGTTTCCGAAAGGAGTGATCGATAGATGATCGTCGCCATCGATGGGCCTGCGGGTTCCGGCAAATCAACCGTCGCAAAGGCCATTGCAAAGCGCTGCGGCCTGACCCTGCTCGATACGGGGGCCATGTACCGCTCCTGCGCGCTGCTGAGCGTCCAGGAGGGTCTCGACGTCTACGACCCCGAGAACGTCGATAGGATCGTCGAGATCTCGCAGGCCGCCCAGATCAGCTTCGAGCAGCGAGAGGACGGCCAGGGCGTATTCGCCAACGGCCAGGATGTCACGAAGGAGATCAGGACCCCCGAGATCGACGTCGCCGTCTCTCCCGTGTCCGCCATCCCCGCCGTCCGCGAGGCCATGGTCGCGCAGCAGCGCAAGATCGCAGAGGACACGGACGTCGTAGCCGAGGGCCGCGATATCGGCACCGTGGTCTTCCCCAAGGCCGACGTGAAGGTCTTCCTCACCGCCGATCCCGAGGCCCGAGCGCTTCGCCGTGCCGTGCAGCGCGCAGGCGGCGACGCAGCCAAGGACAAGGACGCGACGGCCGACAAGCAGGCCGTCGACGAGATCCTCGCAGACCTGAAGCGTCGCGATGCATACGATTCGTCGCGCGAGGTCGCCCCGCTCAAGCCCGCGGAGGATGCCGTGCATATCGACTCATCGCTGCTCTCGGTCGACGAGGTCGTCGCGAAGATCCTCTCCCTCAACGATGGGCTCGCGGCCATGGATGTCGAGGCCGAGAAGAAGGCGGAGCCGGCGGAGAAACCTCAACCTCAGGTGGAGGTTCCGGCGCAAAACCCTAAACCGGCCGCCAAGGGCGCCTCTAAGAAGGCATCCAAGGCGGCTGGCCCCCTGCATGCGTTCGCGAACAACTCGTTCGAGGATTACTACGACCATGCTATGAGCGAGTATCCGCTTCCCGCCAAGGCGTTCTTCGGCGTCGTCGTCGGCATCGTGGGCGGCGTCACGAAGGTCCTCTGGCCCTGGTCCATCGAGGACCTCGACAAGCTCGTCGACAATAGCTGCGGACGCATGATCATCATGAACCACGGCGCCCTGCTCGACCCGATCCTCGTCATCGTCTCGTGCAGCGTCCGCGGCGTCTCGGTCCGTCCCATCTTCAAGAGCGAGTTCAATGCGAACAAGCTCACCACCTGGTTCTTCTCGCGCATCGGCGGCATCCCCGTGAACCGCGGAACCGCCGATATGAAGGCCGTCCGCCGTGCACGTGCGGCTCTCGAGCGCGGCGAGCACGTTCTCGTCTTCCCCGAGGGCACGCGCATCAAATCGGATGACGAGGAGGTCAAGATCCACGGCGGCTTCGCGCTGATGGCGCAGCTCGCCAAGGCTCCCGTGCAGCCCGTCGCCATCGTCGGCGCGCGCGACCTCAGGAAGAAGGGGCAGGTCATCCCCAAGTTCTTCAAGCGCGTCTATGCCAAGGCAGGCGACCCCATCACGTTCGAGTCGCTCGGCATCAAGGGCAAGAAGCAGCAGGTCGAGGCCATGGAGGAGCTCGCGATGAAGAAGGTCTACGAGCTTCGCGACCTTCTGAGGTCCAAGTATCCCGGGAAGATGTAGCGTCATGGCGCAGGTTATCGTTGCCGATAAAGCCGGGGCGTGCTTCGGCGTCGAGCGGGCGATAGAGCTCGTCCGCGCCGCTGCCGCTCACGCGGAGGGCGACGTGTTCACGCTCGGCCCGCTCATCCACAACCCCCGCGTCGTGGACGAGCTCGAGCATGCGGGCGTGCACGTTGCCTCAAGCGTCGATGAGGCCGCAGGCGGCACCCTTATCCTGCGCACGCATGGCGTGAAGCCGTCGGAGCAGGCTCGGGCGGAGGAGGTCTGCTCGGAGGTCGTCGATGCGACCTGCCCCTTCGTCAAGAAGGTGCACCGGGCCGTGGAGCGCCTCACCCGTGACGGCTTCGAGGTCGTCGTCGTCGGCGAGAAGGGACATCCCGAAGTGGATGCCGCGCTCGCACACGCCGACGGTTCGCAGGCGATCGCAGATGCCGACGAGGCGCGTTCTGCCGAGCTCGGATCCCGCGTCGGCATCGTCGTCCAAACCACTCAGACAGCTTCCAACCTCGCCGACGTCGTCTCCGCCATCGACGACGGGTCGCGCGAGGTCGAGGTCGTCAACACCATCTGCGAGGCGACGTCGCAGCGCCAGGGTTCAGCCGCCGAGCTCGCCTCGCATGTCGATGCCATGGTCGTCATCGGAGGCAGGAACTCGGCGAACACGACGCATCTTGCCGAGATCTGCTCCGGGCGCTGCTCCCGCACATACCATATCGAGGATGCCGACGAGCTCGACCCCTCCTGGTTCGAAGGCGCCGAGACCATAGGCATCACGGCTGGCGCGTCGACGCCTGCTTCGCAGATCGATGCGGTCCGCACCGCGCTCGAGTCCCTTTCGTAGGAGCATGCATGGCTGAACGCGCCGATTATGCGCCGACCGGGCTCCGCGAGATCGGGGCGTGGATCGCCTCCATCGAGGAGGGCAGTCCCGCATATGAGGCGGGGCTCGAGCCCGGCATGCGCATCCTCACGGTCAACGGCCGGGAGATCCCCGATATCATCGCATGGCGCTGGGAGACCGACGGCGGCTGGTGCGAGCTCGAGGTGCTCGATCCATCCGACGGCCTGGTCTATGAGGCCGAGATGTTCCGCGATGAGGGCCAGGATTGGGGCATCGCGTTCACGGACGTCCTCTTCGACGGCGTCCGCACCTGCGTGAACGCCTGCACGTTCTGCTTCATGAGCATGCTTCCCAAAGATGTGCGCGCGTCGCTTGTGCTCAGGGACGACGATTTCAGGCTCTCGTTCCTGCAGGGCAACTTCGTGACGCTGACGAACGTGAGCGATGAGGACGTGAGACGCATCATCGAGTGCCGTCTCGAGCCCATGAACGTCTCGCTCCACGCCATCTCGCCCGACGTGAGGCGAAAGCTCATCGGAAAGCATGCGGATCGCGGCGTCGAGGTCCTCGAGCAGCTCATCGAGGCGGGAATCGAGATCCATGCGCAGATAGTCCTCTGTCCCGACCTCAACGACGGCGAGGAGCTCGACCGCACCCTCTCGTGGATCGAATCGCATCCGGAGATCACGTCGACCGCGCTCGTTCCCGTCGGATACACCAAGCATCAGAAGCGCTTCACGCATTCATACGTCTCCGACCGTCCGGCGTCGAGGCGCGTCGTGGAGCAGGTGAGGCCGTATCAGGCGCGTGCCCGCGAGAGGTACGGGATGACGCGGTTCCAGCTCTCGGACGAGTTCTACCTTGCGGCTGGGATCGAGGTCCCGCCCGCCGAGGATTACGACGGATATCCGCAGTTCTATGACGGTATCGGCATGCTCAGGAGCTTCCTCGACGAGGTTTCCGACTGCATCGCGCATAGGGCGGGCGACTTCTCGGCGATCGCATCCGATCTTGCCGAGCGCGATGCGGAGGTCATCCTCATCGTCGGCGAGGCCGCATACGACGTGATGCGCGCATTCTCCGTTCCGTTCCATTCGGAGCGCATAAAGGTGCAGGCGATCAAGAACGATTACTTCGGAGGAGACGTCAACGTGACGGGCCTCATCGTCGAGTGCGATCTTCTCGACCAGCTCCCCGAGGATCTCTCCAACACCGCCGTCGTTCTTCCCGAGGTTATGTTCAACTCCGATATGCTCACGCTCGACGGGGGCTCCTATGGGCACATCGTCGAGATGATCGCAGAGCGCGGGGGAGCGGCGCTCCTCTCCGTCACATCGCCGCCCTGCCTTCTCGATGCGATGGTGGGAGGCATCGGCTCCAGATAGGAGGCATCTGCCCTGCAGGGACGGCAGCTTACGAAGTCGTCATGATGCGAACGCTATGCCGTGGCGGGCTTCTTCCTCAGGGCCAGCCCCTGGCCCATCATGATCGCGATCGCGAGCAGGATGACGAGCGCGAAGAAGCCGATATGGGTCGGCACCTCGACCGTCACGCTCGACAGATCGAAGATCCTCGTGAATACCCATATAGCGCCCGAGCAGACCGCCCCGAGCGCGTCGGCGGCCACCCTGCTGGCGGCGAACATCTCGTTGACGAGGAACGACGAGTCGGCGAGGGGCTTGAGCACGATGAGGAATTCGGCATTTGCCTTGAATCGCGCCATGGTCAGGAACCCTGCGGCCCCGGCAAGGATGAAGGGGACCATCACGGAGAACCAGTCGGCCTCCTCATCGATCCGGGATGCGAGGGTTCCCGTGGCCCATCCCGCCAGGGCGAAGACCGCCATGAGGGCGGCCAAGCCGATGATGGAGGCGGCTCCTCCCGGGATGAGGCCGGCGAGTATACCGCAGACGATGACCGGGACGACGCCTACGGCCATCGAGACCGCCTTGACCGCGATCGCCTTGGGCTGCACCTGTCCCTTGAAGACGGCTACGATCCACATGACGAGCACGACCGCAGCCCACACGACGCCTATGACCGTGGCAACGCGGAGCAGGTAGAAGGAGAAGGTCCCGTAGAGCCAGTTCTCGTAATCATCCATTCCCGCGGTTATGCAGGTGAACCAGATGGGTGCTCCGAACCCCAGGGTGAAGAGCGCGAGCACTCCGTCGAACTCGTCGCCTCCGAGCAGCATGCCATACAGGCCGAGCCCCGCGAAGATGAGGTAGAAGCCGAGGATGGGCCACATGAGCAGGCCGAATTCACCCGAGATCGCCTCGAGGGCGAACGAGCTCGAGGCGAGGAAGTACACGATGAAGGGGAGGGCGAGCGGTCTCAGGAAGGGAAGGCCGCCTTTTCCGGCGGAGAACATGATGAGGGCGACGCCGACGAGCACGCAGGCGATGCTGTCTGCAAGCAGCTCCGGATTGGTTGCGAAGGGAACCACGATGGCGGTGATGGAAACCGCTGCGATGAGGATGAGGATGATGTCCCCTTCGAAATCGAGCACGGGGTCGTCGTATCCGAAGAAGCCGCCGTCGCCATCTGGGAAGAAATGGATCATCCTGCACCCCTAACTCTCGGTTAGTTGTACAGTACCCCGTTTGCCATCCGATGATTCGCGCGGACACTTGTTGTAACGGTAGGGAAATGGGGGATAGAGGGGAGCATCTGCTATCATAGAAACGTTAACCGCATAGTACTGAGGAGAGCCATGCCCAAACCAATCGTCGCAATCGTCGGGCGTCCTAACGTTGGCAAGTCCACGTTGGTCAATCGTTTAGCCGAGGTGAGGGAGGCTATCGTCCACGAATCGCGCGGCGTCACGCGCGATAGGTCGTATCACACGACCGACTGGAACGGACGCTCCTTCGTACTCGTCGACACCGGCGGCATCGAATCCGTCAAATCCACCGATACGTTCGCACCCCGCATCCGCGAGCAGGCGATCGCCGCCTGCGATGAGGCCGATGCCATCATCTTCGTCGTCGACGGCTCGGTGGGCGTCACCGACGAGGACGAGGAGGTCGCGCGCATCCTGCGCAAGGGTGACAAGCCCGTCTTCCTCA
>CAMOLV010000041.1 GCA_946619045.1 uncultured Coriobacteriales bacterium
GGCCTTCTGCTTGATGGGGCCGAGGTCGCGCTCGTCCTGGCCGACGTTTCCGCAGATGGCGATGACGTCCATGTTCTTCTCGACCTGGAGCCATTTGACGATGACCGACGTATCGAGACCGCCGGAGTAGGCGAGAACTACCTTTTCCTTTGCCATAGCGTGCACCTTTCAAACCGTACTTTGCGTGTTTCCGTATCTTACTCCATTTGTTATGCATTAATCGATGAATTTTGCACTGTGTTTATTCGGAAACAATTCCTGCACAGATCGTGCGCGGAAGATGTCAACCGGCGGTTTACCTTCTGCGCATGCCCACATCCTATCTTGAAGGTGCACGCAGGAACCTCGAGGAAGGGAAGCACCATGAAAAAGGGATTGTCCGAGCTGGTTTTCGTCGTCGACCGCAGCGGTTCGATGGGGGGCCTCGAGAGCGATACGATCGGCGGCATCAACGCGACGCTGGCGAAGAACCGCCAGGTGGACGGCGAGGCCAACGTGTCGATCGTGCTCTTCGACACCTCCTCCGACGTGATCGTGGACCGCAAGCCGCTCGCAGAGGTCTCGAACCTCACCGAGAAGGACTACCAGGTGCGCGGCTGCACGGCGCTGCTCGACGCGCTGGGCGACACGATCAAGCACATCAAGCAGGTCCAGGGCTACATGCCCGACGACTACAAGGCCGAGAAGGTCATCTTCGTCATCACCACCGACGGGCTCGAGAACGCGAGCAGCCGCTACAGCTACGCCGACGTCAAGCGCGCCATCGACGAGCGCACCGAGGAGGGCTGGGAGTTCATCTTCCTCGGCGCCAACATCGACGCGGTGGGCGAGGCGGGCCGCCTGGGCATCCGTGCGGACAGGGCGGCGACCTACGTCGCCGACAGCTACGGCAGCACGGTCATGTATGACGCCGTCGCCGATGCGACGTGCTGCATGCGCCAGGCTCCGGCTGCCGCCCCCATCGGCGGCGGATGGAAGCGGGCCATCGAGCGCGATACGGCCAAGCGCCGCCGCTAGCGTACAATAGGCGCATCATCGGGAAAGGAGGCGGGGATGTTCGGATTTCGCAGGAAACGGCTGGACGGCGCCGCGATCGAGCGCATCTCCGCCTTCATAGACCGCGTCTTCATCGACGAGGAGCAGCAGGAGCAGCAGCCTGCAGAGGCGGCTGCCCCCGTCTCATACGGGGCGGAGGAGAGCTTCTCCGCCACGACGTTCTACGACGTCGCGGGCTCGGCGCCATCGACCTTCGACTTCGGCATGCCGGCTCCCAGCATGCCGGCTCCCAGCATGGGCGCTCCTGCCGGCGCCTCGCATTCGGCTGCGCGCATGAATGCGGCTCCCATGCCGAATGCCAGCCTCGCCGCATGGCTCGACCAGCTCGACGAGTCCTTCTCGACCACGCTGCTCGCGCTCATCGACCGCAAGGGCATGACCGACGCGCAGGTATACAAGCGCGCTCATATGAGCAGGCAGCTGTTCTCGCGCATCCGCAGCGACGCGGACTACCGTCCCGCCAAGAAGACCGTGCTGGCGCTCGCCATCGCGCTCGAGCTGAACGTCGAGGAGACGCGATCTTTGCTGGAGCGCGCCGGGTTCGCCCTCTCGCGGGCCAACAAGCGCGATGTCATCGTGGAGTACTTCATCACGCAGGGCACTTACGACATCTTCGCCGTCAACGAGGCCCTCTACGAGTTCGACCAGCCCCTCCTCTAGCCCGCCGCCGAACCTGACCTGCAATTGGGGACGGTTCCTTTTTGCAGGTTTTCCTGCAAAAAGGAACCGTCCCCAATTGCAGGTTTTCTTAAGGGGGCAGGAAGCTGGCGAAGATCAGAAGCGCTCGATGCCCTCGCGCGAGATGCGGGCGTAGAAATGCGCATGCGATGCAGGTCGCTCGTCGCGGATATCGTAGGCGCCGAGCAGGATGCGCTCCCCCGCATCGAGCAGATCCTCCCGGGAGGCATAGATCGTGCCAAGGGCCTCCCCCGCGGCAACGGGATCGCCGGTCTTCCTGGCAAGCCTGATACCCGCCGTGTAGTCGATCGCGTCCTCCTTGGTCGCCCTGCCCGCACCGAGCACGACGGATGCCGTGCCCACGCGCTCGGTGTCCATGGCGAACACGAACCCGTCGCGCGGAGCGCGCACCTCGCGCATGCAGGCAGCCTGCGGCAGCAGCGAGGTATCGTAGAGCGTGCGCACGTCGCCGCCGAGCGCGGCGATCATCTCGCAGAACTTCCCGAAGGCGCTTCCGTCGTCGATCGCCCTGCGCACCGCAGCCCGGCACTCGCCAAGCGTGCCCTTCTCGGCGAGATACGCCATGTTGGCGGCGAGCTCGCTGCAGACATCGACCGTATCCTGCGGCCCATGGCCGCGCAGCACATCGCAGACCTCGGCGATCTCGAGCGTGTTTCCCACGCAGCAGCCCAGCGGGACGTTCATGTCGGTGACGAGCGCGACCGTGGTGCGGCCCACGTTCTCGCCGATCTCGACCATCTGGCGCGACAGCTCGACCGCCTCGTCGACCGACTTCATGAAGGCGCCGTTGCCGCAGGTCACCTCCAGCAGGATGCGGTCCGCACCTGCGGCGATCTTCTTGCTCATGACGCTCGAGGCGATGAGGGGCATGCTGTTGACCGTGGCGGTGACGTCGCGCAATGCATAGAACTTCTTGTCTGCGGGGTCGAGGTTGCCCGACTGCCCCACCACCACGCAACCGACGGTGCGCGCGATCTCGAGGAACCGCTCTCGGCTGGGTGCCACCTGGACCCCGGGCACGGATTCCATCTTGTCGACCGTTCCGCCTGTATGCCCGAGGCCGCGGCCGCTGATCTTGGCGACGGGGACGCCGACCGCAGCTGCAAGCGGTACGCAGACGAGCGTCGCCTTGTCGCCCACACCGCCCGTCGAGTGCTTGTCGACCTTGATACCGGGAATGGACGAGAGGTCGAGCATATCGCCCGACTGCGCCATCGCCATGGTCAGATGCGCCGTCTCCCGGGCATCCATGCCCTGGAAGAAGATGGCCATGAACAGGGCGGACATCTGGTAGTCGGGAATCTCGCCCGCAACGTAGCCGTGCACGAAGAAGTCGATCTCGGCATCGGACAGCACGCCGCCATCGCGCTTCTTCTCGATGATGTCGTACATGCGCATGGTTCTTCCTCCTCGGTGTGAGGGAAAAGGTGGCAGAAGGGGACCGTCACCTTTTGTCGTCCCGGACGTCTTAGCCGAAGCTCGCGGGGAGCAGGTCGGCCAACGTGTAGATGCGAAGCCCGCCATCCGCGTCGCCGAGGATGATGCGGAACCCATCCTCGCAGAACTCGCGCATGACCTGCCGGCATACGCCGCAGGGCGACGTGAACGGGGCGATGCCCTCCCCCGCCGGCCCGCCGGCGATGGCGATCGCATCGAACGCGCGGACGCCCTCGCTCACCGCCTTGAAGAATGCGACGCGCTCGGCGCAGACCGTCGGCCCGAACGCCACGTTCTCGATGTTGCATCCCTGCCACACGCGCCCATCCGAGCCGAGCAGGGCGGCGCCGACGGCGAATCCCGAATACGGCGCGTAGGCACGTTCCCTGGCCTCGACGGCCAGCGCCATCAGGTCCTTATCGTCCACAGCGGACCGCCGTCTCGAGGGCGACCAGCATCATCTCGTCGAATCCCTGCTCGCGCTCCTCGGACGTTGTGTCCTCGTGGCGATGGATGAGATCGGAGATCGTGAAGATGCCGAGCGCGCGCTTCTTGTGCTCGGCAGCGATCATATAGAGCGCCGCCGTCTCCATCTCGACCGCGAGCACGCCCATGCCCTGCCATCTCGAGGCGGCATCCGCATCGGCGGCGGCATGGTAGAAATGGTCGCTCGAGATCACGTTGCCCACCAGAGCGTTCGTGCCCCTCTCGCGCGCGACGGCGACGGAGGTCTCGAGAAGGTCATAGCTCGCGATGGGCGCGAAGGTGCCCGGCAGATGGTACATGGCACCGAAGTTGGAGTCGGTGCAGGCGCCCTGCGCGATCACGATGTCGCGCAGGTTGGTGCGCGGATCGAGGCCGCCGGCCGAGCCGATACGTATGATCGCGTCCACGTCGTAGAACCCGTAGAGCTCGTGGGCATAGATGCCGATGGATGGGATGCCCATGCCGCTGCCCATGACCGAGACCTCGACGCCCTTGTAGGTTCCCGTATATCCGAGCATGTTGCGGACGGAGTTGAACTGCACCGGGTTCTCGAGATAGCGCTCCGCGACCACCTTGGCACGCAGCGGATCGCCCGGCATGAGGACGGTCTTGGCAATCTGCCCTTCGGTAGCGGCATTGTGGGGAGTGGGCACGAACGACATACGCTACACCTCCAAGATCTGAGAAAGACGGGAACTTCCCTGTTCGAGGGGCGGGAGCCCCAGATAGTCGAGGATGGTCGCCGAGATATCGGCGTAGGTGGGCAATGTACCGAGGTTCGAGCCCGACCGCACGTGCGGACCCGTCACGAGCCACGGAACAAACTCGCGGCTGTGGTCGGTCGAGGGCGTCACGGGATCGCAGCCGTGATCCGCCGTGATCATGAGCAGGTCGTCATCGCGCAGGCGGCCGAGCATCTCGGGCAGCTTGGCATCGAAGGCGGCGATGGCCCGCGCATAGCCCTCGGCGTCGTTGCGGTGCCCGTAGACCGAGTCGGTCTCGACGAGGTTCGTGAAGCAGAGCCCCTCGAAATCGCGGTCCATCCAGGCGACGGTCTTCTCGATCCCGTCGGCGTTGTCCTGCGTGAGCACGTGGTCGGTCATGCCGCGATGCGCGAAGATGTCCCAGATCTTGCCCACGCCGAGCACATCCATGCCGGCCGCCTTGATGGCGTCGAGCATGGTGGTGCCGGTAGGCTCGAGCGAGAAGTCATGGCGGTTCGCGGTGCGCTTGAAATGCGGCCACTCGCCCACGAACGGGCGGGCGATCACGCGGCCGACGGCGTGCCTTCCCGTCAGGATCCCGCGCGCGATGCGGCAATAGCCGTAGAGCTCCTCGAGCGGCACCGCGCACTCATGCGCGGCGATCTGGAAGACCGAATCCGCCGAGGTGTAGACGATCAGGTCGCCCGTCTCGAGATGCTGCCTTCCGTAGTCGTAGAGGACCTCGGTCCCCGAGTAGGGCCTGTTGCAGAGCACCCCGCGCCCGGTCAGGCGCGAGAACTCGTCGATGATCTCAGGCGGGAAGCCATCGGGATACGTGGGGAAGCGCTCGGGCGTGACGACGCCCGCGATCTCCCAATGCCCGACGGTGGTGTCCTTGCCCTTGGACCGCTCGGCCATGCGCGCGAACGCGCCGGCAGGGGCGTCGATCGGTGCGAGGTCGGTCCCGTAGGGCGAATCGAGCGCACCGTCGATGTTCAAAAGCCCGAGCCGCCTGAGGTTGGGGATGTCGAGGTACGGGGTGGTCGCGCATGCGCAGAGCGTGTTGGAGCCCTCGTCGCCGTAGAGGGCGGCGTCGGGCATGGCCCCGATGCCGAAGCTGTCGAGCACGATGACGAAGACGCGCTTTGCCATATCCTCCCCTCCCGGAAACAGGAGCCGAGATGATCCCCCACATATGATAGGCGAACGGCCGGCGACGGCGCAGGCTATCATGCACACGTCGTACACGGCTTTTTAGGGATGTCTGCTGTTCGCGTGGAAGCTTGGGGCGGCGGCTACGCAACCGTGCGGGTGGCGCATGCCCACCACGGGCTTGCAGCCGCGATGCGGGCGGCATCCTCGTCGCTCGCGCAGATGGCGAACGAGCAGGACCCGGAGCCGGTGACCTGCGCCGCCAGCACGCCCTCCTGGCTGGAAAGCCAGGCCAGGCACTCCCCTATCTCGGGCGCGAGCACGCAGGCGGCAGGCGCGAGGTTGTTGTAGAGGCACGCCGCGACAGCCGCGGTATCGGAGCGGAGCAGCGCATCGACCATGCCGTCGAAGGCGCGCGGCTCGATGGGATCCTCGTCGAACTGCGCGTATGCTTTGGGGGTCGAGACGCCTGCATCGGGCCTGACCAGCGCGATCGGCATCTGCAGGCGGGCGAAGGTGCGGGCCTTGACATCGCCGGCGCCCACGTAGAGCGCGGGATCGGATTGCAGGAAGAACGCGACGTCGGCGCCGATGGACTGCGCGATGCGCACCAGGCGCTCGTCATCAGGCGCAACGCCTGCGAGCTGCGCCATGCCCAGGAGCGCGGATGCCGCGTCCGAGGACGAGCTGCCGAGACCGCCCGATCCGGGCATGATCCTCGTCACCTCCACGCGATAGCTCTGCGCTGGCGCGAACGTCTCGGTGAAAGCGCGGACGGCCTTGGAGACCACGGACTTCTCGACGTCGATGCTGAGGGCGGGCGAGAACGACACGGAGGGGGCCTCGGAGGTCGAGACCGTGACGTCATCCGCCAGCTCGAGGGGGATCATGATGGAATCCGCCCGATGGTAGCCGCGCTCATCGCGGCCGGGGTGGATGCCCAGATGGAGGTTGACCTTCGCGTGCGCCTTGAGCGCGAGGGTGCCCGGCATGGCAGCCTGCTTAGTCCTCGTCGTCCAAATCGTCGCCGTCGTCGAGCATGCTGAAGCCCTGCTCGTCCTCGGGCGTGAAGTCGAGGATGCGCTCGCCGGTATCGGTATCGTAGAGCTCGACGGTGCCCGTGAGCACGTCGACGTACTGGTAGGACTGGCGGGACCTGCGGCCGCGGCGCTCCTCGACCTCGATGACGAACAGCGAGGGATGCGCCATGAGGAGGGTGCCGGTGCGCTCGACGATGCGCGAACGGCCCATGTTGGCACGGACCTTGAGACGCTCGCCCTGAAGCGCCGTCAGCTCTTCGCGGATGGTATCGACCCGGTTGATGGGCGGGATCTCGTTCTCCATGTGCAACCTCCATGGGCACGCCGGCATAGTCCCGGCGAGAGTCAGCATTTCACGAGGTACCAGCTTACTCTCCTCGAACGGGAAAAAGCAAGCGCAGGAGCACAAACCTGCAAATGTGCAGAACTGCGGGTTAGGTTGTTGGGCGCTTCCCTAGCAGAGCGAGAGGGCGGCCTCGTCGGCGATGACGGTGCAGTTGGGGTGCAGCTGCAGGATCGAGGCGGGCACCTGCGGGGTGATGAGGCCGTAGACCATGTCGTGCACGGCCTGCGCCTTCTCCGCTCCGCTCGCGAGCACGAGGATGCGGCGGGCGAGCATGATGGTCTGGATGCCCATCGACATCGCCTGGCGCGGAACCTCGTCGATGCTGTCGAACAGGCGGCTGTTGGCCTCGATGGTGCTCTCGGTGAGGTCGACCACATGCGTGCCGCGGGCGAAGTGGTCATCGGGCTCGTTGAAGCCGATGTGGCCGTTGCGGCCGATGCCGAGGAGCTGCAGGTCGGGATAGCCGGCTGCGGCGACGGCGGCATCGTACTCGGCGCAGGCTACCTCGGGGTCGGCGGCGGAGCCGTCGGGCACATGCGTGTTGGCGAGGTCGATGTCGACCACGTCGAAGAAGTTCTTCCTCATGAAGTAGTGGTAGCTCTGGGGATGGTCGGCGGTGAGGCCCACATACTCGTCCAGGTTGTAGGAGGTGCACTGCGCGAAGCTGCAGTCGCCCTTCTTCTGCCATTCGGCAAGCTGCGCATAGGTGCCCATGGGCGTGTCGCCGGTCGCGAGACCGAGGATGCTCTTGGGGTTCAGGATGACCTGGGCGGAGATGATGTTGGCGGCCTTGCGGCTCATGTCGTTGTAGTCTTTGGCGCGGACGAGTTCCATGGGTTCCCCTTCCCTGTTGAGAACGATGACAGAATTTTAACCGTTGCGGGTCGCTAACCGCGCGTCAGCTTTGCGGAGAGGTCGATCAAGGCATGGTAGCGGTGCGAGATCGTGTTCTTCTCGGCGAGCTCGAGCTGGGCCATGGTGCGGCCGGGCGTATCGTCGGGCAGGAAGAGCGGGTCGTAGCCGAATCCGTTGGTGCCCACGGGGTCGTATCCTATGCGGCCCTCGCAGTCGCCCTCCCCCACCAGCGAGCTGCCGTCTGCATAGGCGAGCACCACCGACGAGTGGAAGCGCGCGGTGCGCTTGCCCTCGGGCACGTCGGCCATCTCGCGCATGAGCTTCTCGTTGTTCGCGTCGTCGGCGCCGTGGACGCCCGCCCAGCGCGCGGACCATACGCCCGGAGCACCGCCGAGCGCATCGACGCAGAGGCCGGAGTCGTCGGCCACCGCCATCTTGAGGCCCGTGCACTCGAGCGCATAGCGCGCCTTGATGAGCGCGTTGTCGGCGAAGGTCTCGCCGTCCTCGACGGCATCGGGATAATCGCCCAGCTCTCCGAGGGCCACGAAGCGCACGTCGGGCAGCACGCGGCCGAGGATCTCCTCGATCTCGATGACCTTATGGGCGTTGCCGGTCGCGACCACGATGGTCTTCTCGGGGTCGAGGGCCGTGATGTCGAGGTATGCCATGGCGTCCTCCTAGCTGCGGAATCCGGTCACTTGGTTCTGGAGGTCGAGCAGCCGCTCGATGGCCTTCTCGCCCATGTCGAGCAGCTCGTTCAGCTGCGCGCGCGAGAAGGTGTCGCGCTCGCCCGTGCCCTGCAGCTCAACGATCCGCCCGCCCGAGCACCCCACGAGGTTCATATCCACATCGGCGGCGCTGTCCTCGCGGTAGTCGAGATCGAGCAGCGGCACGCCTCCCACCAGGCCGAACGATACGGCGGCGACCTGATCGGTAAGGGGCAGGCGAGAGATGCGGTCGGCCTCGACCTCGCGCATGAGCGCATCGTGCAGCGCCACCCACGCGCCGGTGACCGACGCCGTGCGGGTGCCGCCGTCCGCCTGGATCACATCGCAGTCGATGGTCACGGTGTACTCGCCGAGCAGGCGCATATCGGTGACGGCGCGCAGCGAGCGTCCGATGAGGCGCTCGATCTCCATGGAGCGGCCCTTGCGGCCCTTCTGCTCGCGCGGCGTGCGGCGCGCGGTCGAGGCGGGGAGCATGGCGTACTCGGCCGTGACCCAGCCGGCGTGCGCGCCCTTGCGCCACATGGGCACACCCTCCTCGATGGTGGCGGTGCACAGCACGCGGGTGTCACCGAACTCGCAGAGGCAGGAGCCGTCGGCGTTCTTCATAACCTCGCGCGTGAGCTTGACGGGGCGCATCTGGTCGTTCGCTCGTCCGAACGAGCGGGCGGTATCGGGCATAGGCGGTCCTTCCGGCTTGGTGTTCAACGCTACTATCCTACCGCATGGATACGCTGTACACGAAAAGCCCCGGAGATCGATCTCCGGGGCTTGCAGTTCTGTTTTGCGCCAGTCCGTGGCGCGCTCTTAAATTGTTCGTACACGGTAAAGCTTTAGGACCGTGTTACTCCTCAACCAGCTCGAACATATCAGGGCCGACGCCGCAAACTTCGCAGACGAAATCCTCGGGGAGCTCGGGGGAATCGCTCTCGTATTCCCAGCCGCAAACGGT
>CAMOLV010000042.1 GCA_946619045.1 uncultured Coriobacteriales bacterium
GGGTGCCGCGCTGACGGACGAGGATCTCGCCGGCGTTCACATGCTGGCCGCCGTAGCGCTTGGTGCCGAGGCGCTGAGCCTGCGAATCGCGACCGTTACGAGACGAGCCGAGACCTTTTTTGTGTGCCATAGTATCTACCTGCCTTTACGGATGTGTCTTGGCTTACTCGTCTGCCTCGGTGCTCGCGGACTTCGCGGCGTCATTCGACACGGGAAGCTCGTTGATGAGGAGCTTGGTGAGGTTCTGGCGATGGCCGTTGGTGCGATGATAGCGCTTGCGCTTCTTGAGCTTGAAAACGAGGACCTTCTCGCCCTTGTACTGCTCGAGGACCTCAGCGGCGACCTTCTTGGTCTTGAGGGCATCAGGATCGACGATGGTCGTCTTGCCGTCGTTGAGCATCAGGACGTCGAGTTCGACCGTATCGCCAGGCTGCGCGTCGAGCTTCTCCACGGAGACGATATCGCCCTTGGCAACCTTATACTGCTTGCCACCAGTTGCTACGATTGCGTACATGACATGCCTTTCATTGCTGGTTTAAGTGCAACAGGAGATATGTTATCAACGATTTTGCAGCTAGTCAACGAGTTTTGGCAATGAAACTTGGAATGGCTCCACAAGGTTGCCATCATCGAGATGGTGCTGCGCCACGCGCACGCACCGCAGGTATTCCGGAGCGGAATCGGGCTGGTCGGAAAGTCCGTAGCATGCGCGAACGAACGCCTCCGGGCGCATGGCGCCGGTGGGCAGGATGAGGGTCTCGAGGTCGAGCATGAGGCGGCCGTCCGACGCGACGAACCCATGCGAGACGTAGCTCTCCCCCACATCGACGGTCTTGGGCTTGGTTCCGCGCAAGTAGGTGAAGGACCCCTGCTCGCGCAGACGCCTGACGCCCTCTTCGAATGCGTCCGCATCGGTCGAGGTCCCCAGATCGAGCACCCATGACGAGCGGTCGAGCCATGCCTCGAGAGCCGGAAGCGAACCGTCCACGTACGCGGCGGCGAAGGGGCGGAGCGCCGTCGGGGAGTAGCGGCCGAGCAGGTCGAGCACATGCTCCTCGTCGAGATGCTCGGTGAGGAACAGGTCGAAGTACTCCGCCTTGGACGACACGCCCACGGGAAGGGCGGACGAGAACTGCACCTTCATGCGGCGCGCGAAGCCGTTGGAGACGGCGAAGGGAAGGTCCGCGCGCCTGATCGAGCGCTCGATGGTCGAGATGACCTCGAGATGGCCGAGGAAGGCGAGGCGGTCGCTCTTGGGGAATGCGAACCGGATGCGGTGAAGATCCTGCCTCATGACCTCTCCCCCTGTATCACGTTGGCAACGCCGAGCGTCTGGCAGACGCCGCACCCCGTGCACGAGGTCATGGTGCAGTCCGCCGTGGTGACGCCGTCGAGGGCGCGGCGCCATTCGCGCTGCAGGAATCCCTTCGAGACGGCAGGCGAGGTATGGTCCCACGGCAGACGCGCGTCGAGCGGGAATTCCTCGCAGGCGACATCCTCGAGGTCGAGCCCGACGGCACGGGCCGCCTCCTGCCATGTCTCGAAGGAGAACTCCGACGACCATGCGTCGAAGCGGCATCCGCGTTTCCATGCCTCGAGGATGAGGTCGAATCCGTCGCGTCCCATCTTCGAGAGGGCGCCCTCGACGAGCGAGGTGCGCGCATCGTGGTAGGAGATGCGGATATCGCGGTCCTTGGGCGCGGAGGCGAGCAGGAGCGCCTGGCGGCGGCGCACCTCCTCGACGGGAAGCTGCCCGCACCACTGGAACGCCGTGTAGGCCTTGGGCACGAGCACCGCGACGGAGACGGAGACGGTGATGCCGCTCTTGCGGCCCTTCCCCACCACCTCGCGCCCGATCTCGAGCACGCGCGTCGCGGTCTCGACGATGGCGCGGATGTCGTCATCGGTCTCGGTGGGCAGGCCCATCATGTAGTAGAGCTTGACCTTGCGCCAGCCGTTCCGGAACGCATTGCGTGCGGCGAACTCGAGATCGTCCTCGGTCACGTTCTTGTTGATGACATCGCGCAGACGCTGGCTGCCGGCCTCCGGCGCGAAGGTGAGCGAGCTCTTGCGGCCGCAGGCGACGGCGGCGGCCATATCGACGCCGAAGGAGTCGAGGCGCTGGGAGGGCAGCGAAACGCGTATGCCCTTGTCGTCAACGACCTTGCCGAGCTCCTCGAGCATCTCCTTGCACTGCGAATGGTCGGTCGTGGAGAGCGATGAGAGCGAGACCTCATCGTATCCGCAGGTGGCCAGCGCCTTCGAGGTTGCGTCGACGATCTGCTCCATGGGGCGCTCGCGGACGGGGCGGTAGGTCATGCCCGCCTGGCAGAACCGGCACCCCCTGGCGCATCCGCGCAGGACCTCGATCGAAAGGCGGTCCTGGACGGTCTCGAGATACGGGACGATCCTCTGCGCGATGGGCTCGGTAGCGGCGAAATCGGGCTCGCACCGCTTGTACACGACCTCCGGGGCATCGAAGCCGGCGATGGGGACCGCATAGCCCCAACGCGTGGAGGTCCCATCGACGACCTTCTCGTACAGCGAGGGGACGTACACGCATTGGATGCCCGCGAGCGATGAGAGGATCTCCGCGCGGGACGCGCCTTCGGAGCGGAGGTCGCGGATGCGGCGTGCGACGTCCTTGATGCTCTCCTCGCCATCGCCGAGGAGCACGGCATCGAAGACCGCTGCCATGGGCTCGACGTTGTAGGCGGACGGTCCTCCGGCGATGATGATGGGATCGTCCTCATCGCGCTCAATCGACCGCTTGGGGATGCCCGAGAGGTCGAGGACCTCGAGCACGTTGGTCATGATGAGCTCGTGCGCAAGGGTGAAGCCGATCACGTCGAAGGAAGCGAGCGGGGAAGCCGACTCGAGCGAGAGCAGCGGGATCGAGCGCTCGCGCATGAGCGAGATCATGTCGGTCCACGGGAGGTACGCCCGCTCGCACGAGATGCCCTCGCAGCTGTTGAGCTGGTTGTAGAGGATCGCTATTCCAAGGTTGGGCTGCCCGATCTCGTAGACGTCGGCGTAGACCATGCAGACATGGAACGGTCCGGACTGGTCCTCGCAGGCGCCCCATTCGTGGTCGAGGTAGCGTGCCGGCTTCTCGACGAGGGGAAGCAGCGGCTCTATGAGGTGGAAGCAATCCCGTCTCTCGACACGCATGGCAGCCTAGCTCTTCTCGATCGAGTTCGACCTGGTGGCGAGGGCGGTATCGCTCGAGAGCTTGGCGTTGGCCTCGGCCTCGAAGCGCGCCTTGATGGCGTTGCCCGTGGCGACCGTGCCGCCGAAGCCGAGCCCCGCGCGGAGCACCCAGCCGACGCCGGGGACGAGGCCGAGAACGGTGCGCGCGAGCTGGCGGTACGCGAATCCCGCGCCGACGACGCCCGCCATCTCGGGAACGCGCGAGAGCGTGAGGCCCTTGCCGTAGGCGGCGGCGATATCGAGCGCGAGCTTCGCCTGGTTTGTCGTCATGATCGGGAGGTCCGAGCCGGGGATGAGGTTGATGGCGCCCACCGTGGCGTTCTGGATGGCGCATGCGGTGATGAGGTGGCGGACCTCGATGGGCCTGATGAACGAGAAGTTCGCCGCGAAGGCGCGGTGCTTGTCGGTGACGCCTATAATCCAGGTCGCCAGCTTCTCGAGCAGCGAATCGCCCTCGATGGCCGAGATGACCGCGGGCTCGTAGTCCTGATAGCCCAGATAGGAGAAATCGTATGTCTCGACGGAGGAACCCACGATGATGGCGCACGGGGTCGCACGACTCGCAAGCTGGGCGACGGCGCGCTTCATGTCGTCCTCGTCGGTACCGGGAACGATGATGGAGATATCGAACGGTGCATCGGGGGCAGTGGGATCGGAGAGGGGACGGACGCTCACGAGGCCGCCCGGCTTCTCGGCGAGGAACGCATCGCGCAGCGATGCGACATGGTCATGGTCGGCATCGTCGCCGAGCAGGATGAGGACGGAGACCGTCTCCTCGGCGCTCCTGCCGGCATCGCGCCCGGCCTTGAACACATCGAACACCTTGTTGTAGGGAATCTTCGAAGCCATGATGATCCTCTCGAAACCGAACGCTAGCCGGCCTTCTGCCTATGGCACCATACCGATTGAACCATACCCACCGCCATGATCTGGGCGATCATCGACGATGATCCGAAACTGATGAAGGGAAGCGGGATGCCGGTGATCGGCATGATGCCGATGCACATCCCCACGTTCTCGAGCACCTGGAACGACCACATGGCGGCGCATCCCACCAGCACGAGCTTCGAGAACGGCGCCTCGATGCGCATGGCGAGCAGCACCGTCGAGATGATCATCCACGCGAAGAGCCCGAGCAGGACGACGGACCCGACGAAGCCGAACTCCTCCGCCAGAAGCGCGAAGACGAAGTCCGTATGCGATTCGGGAAGGAATCCGCTCGCCGCCTGCGTCGCGTTGCCGAGGCCCTTGCCGATCAGGCCGCCCGACCCGACGGCGATCTTCGCCTGCATGAGGTTGTAGCCGTTGCCCGACGGGTCGACCGAGGGGTCGACGAAGACGATGAGGCGGTTGAGCTGGTAGGTCTTGAGGATATGCGGGATGCCCTCGATCTGCGATTCGATGATGATGAGCGCCGAGCCCACGACGATCATCGCGATCGTCACGAGGACCCATGAGGGTTTGGGTCCGGCGCAGATGATGATGATCGCCCCCGTCACCAGGATGATGAGGCCCGTGCCGAGGTCGGGCTGGACCATGATGAGGACGAAGGGGATGAGGAGCATCGCGCAGAGGCGGACGTAATCGCGCAGGTTCTCGACCTTGCCGTTGTACTGCGAGCTGATCCCGGCTATGAAGAAGATCGTGACGAGCTTCGCGATTTCGGACGGCTGCGCCGTGAGGCGGATGAACGGGATGCGGATCCATCCCGTCATGCCCATCGCGGACCACGAGAGGCCCGGGATGCGCGGCGAGATGAGCAGGAGCGCGTCGAAGACCAGCAACGCCACCGACATGTTGGCGAGCCTGCGGACGTCGAAGCGCCAGACGACGGCTGCGGCGATGAAGCCGAGCACGATGCCGAGGATATGGCGCGAGAAGACGGCGTTGGGGTTGGTGAGCGATGCGGACCAGATGACGACCGCGCCGTACATGATGAGGAGAACCGCGGGGATGAACTGCGGTAGATAGAGGTCGGACAGGATGCCCTGGCTCTTGTTGAGGCGCTCGCCCACGTCGGGGGTACGGGCCATGTGCTGTGCTGACGTCGCCATAGCCCCTCCCTACCAGACGAAGTTCTCGTCAGTCGTATCGGCGTTCTCGACATTGTACGAGAAGAGCGGATCGGGCTGGTCGTAGATCGCGCCCATGATGTCGCGTACGACGTACATGCCCGACTGCGCGCCCTCGAGCACCTCGTCGATGTTGGCGCCGACGACATAGCGCGGGTTCTCAGCGGGAACGATGCCGACGAACCAGCCGATGGGGTACTCGCCCGCCATCTGACCGGTTCCCGTCTTGCCGATGACGGTCTTGTCGAGCGAGTTCCAGTGGACGGTCTGCGACCAGGACTCCTCGTAGACGACGCCCTTGAGGCCCGCCTTGACCAGGTCGAGGCTCTTCTTGGGCTCGGGGCATTCGAAGATGGGCTCGGGCTTGTAGTCGATGACGCTGCCCTCCCCCGTCGCGGCGCGGACGCTCCTGAGCACGTGCGGCTTCATGACCACGCCGTCGTTGGCGATGCCGCAGTATGCGCAGACCATCTGCAGGCAGGTCACGAGCAT
Source organism: uncultured Coriobacteriales bacterium (assembly GCA_946619045.1). Lineage (GTDB taxonomy): Bacteria > Actinomycetota > Coriobacteriia > Coriobacteriales > Atopobiaceae > RUG721. The sequence goes on from CAMOLV010000042.1 coordinate 5,775, forward strand.
GTCGCCCTGGCCGATGGCGATGTTGCAGGTATCGCCGCCCTGCCAACGGCGCGAGTCGTCGGGGGCATCGGTGAAGTAGTTCCACTTCCACTCGGCGTCGGGGACGCGCCCGCACTCCTCGCTCGGCAGGTCGATTCCCGTGTAGGATCCCAGACCGAACTTGCGGTAGGTCTTCTGGAGCCCCTCGGGCTCATCCGAATAGTAGAAGCCCTTGCCGATCTCGTAGTAGACGACGTCGCACGACATCGTGATGCCGCGCTGCAGGCCGATCATGCCGTGGCCGGTCTTGAGGTAGCAGTACATGCCGTAGTCCTCGCCGAAGCCCGTCCACCAGCCCGTGCAGTTCCACGTGGTCTTATCGGTGGCCAGGCCGTACTCGAGCGCGGCGAGCGAGGAGAGCGCCTTGATGGTGGAGCCCGCAGGGTACTGGCCCGAGATGGCGCGGTTGAAGAGCGGGTAGTTGTTCTTCTCGTTGGTGAGCGTATCCCAGTCGGAGTTCGAGATGCCTCCGACGAAGACGCTCGGAGAGTAGGTGGGGAAGCTCGCCATGCAGATGATCTCGCCCGACGAGCAGTCGATGGCGACGGCGCAGCCGGAGCTCGCGGGGAAGCCCTGCTTGGCGCGGATGTAGTTCGTGACGTTGACGAGGGAGCGCTCTGCAGCCTCCTGGACCTTCGCGTCGATGGTGAGCACGAGGTCGGACCCGGACTGCGCATCGATTTTGGCGACGTAGTCGAGGACGGTTCCGCCGGAGTCGACGTAGACCGTCTGCTCGCCCGCGATGCCCTGGAGCACGGACTCGTACTGGTACTCGACGCCGGCCTGGCCGACGATATCGCCCGAGTGGTAGGTGATGCCGCCGGTCTCCTCGGTATTGCTCTCGAGCTGCTCGGCCGTGACCGTGCCGGTATAGCCCACGACGTGCGCGGCGAGCGACCCGAACGGATAGAACCGCTCGGAGCGCTGCTCGACGTCCACGTCGGGGAAGACCTCGGGGTGGGCGGCGATGAACGCGACGACGCGCCTCGAGACGTCGACGGAGACCGTGCGCTTGCTCTGGGCGCCTTCCGACTCGTCGCGGATCTTCCTGCGCGTCGCCATGTAGGGCATGCCGCAGAGGTTCGAGAGGAGCTGCACCTCGACGGTGTCGTAGACCACATCGGGTCCCGCGACGACGGTGAGGCTCGGGCGGTTGGTCACGATCTCGACGCCGTTGCGATCGAGGATGCGCCCGCGCGGGGCCGCCGATCTGATGGTGCGCGTACGGTTGAGCTCGGCCTGACGCGAATACTCCTCGCTCGACACGAGCTGCATCGACCAGAGGCGGGCGAGCAGGACGCCGAAGATTCCGCAGACATAGATGAACAGGCCCTTGAGGCGCCCGGCGAAGGTCTTCTCGGACGAGGTGTCGGATCCTCCCGAGGCCGTGGGGGCCGCTCCGCCGATATCGAGCGAGAAGCTCGATTCGGAACGCCCGAAATGGATGTAGGCGACGATGAGGATGGCGGCGACGACGAGCGCGCCTATGACGATCACCAGGGAGAAGTCCATACGCACTCCCCTAGTGGAGCTTGTTGGAGCGACCGCCCGAGCGGTTCGACGAGAGCGTGAACCCTCCGCGGTTGCGCGACAGGATCGTCACGAACGGCAGGTAGCAGATGACGGTGAAGATGGCGGTGGGCAGGGCGCGCACGAACAGGGCCTCGATGAAGCCGGCGCCCTCGACCATCACGAGGGCGAGCGCGTAGGCGGTGGAGACGGCGGCGGCGACGGTCGCGAACTGCGTGATGGAGATTCGCGGATCATCGTTGAGCTTGTTCCTGACCTCCATGCCGAGCACATACGAGGAAATGGTGAGCAGAAGCGCCATGAGGCCCAGCGGGCTCGTCGAGCAGAAATCGAAGAACAGGCCGCAGAGGAATCCCGCGACCGTGCCGTAGGTGCCTCCCACAAGCTGCGCGAGCAGCGCGCTCAGGATGAGCATGAAGTTGGCCCTTCCCCCGAAGAATGAGATGTTGGGCGTCAGGGAGAGCTGGAGGACGGCGCATACGACGCTGAGGATGATGGTGAGGCGCTTCTTGGTGTTCTTATCGATCGTCTGCACGCATCATCACCCCTCCCCTTCCTCGTCGGGCGATTGGGCGAGCGTCTGGACCTCGGGAACGTTGCTCACGGCGCTCATCTCCTGAGCATCGGCCTCGGCGATGTCCTCCTCGGTCGCACGCTGCTCGTCGGTGAGCGAGGTGATGACGAGCACCTCCTCGAGCGACTGCACGCGGGCGAACGCCTCGACGGAGATCTCGAGGTAGAGCGCGCCGGGGTTGCGCTCGACGATGGTGATGCGGCCGATGGGGAGGCCCTTGGGGTACACGCCGCCCAATCCGCTCGTGACGACGATGTTGTCGATCTCGGCGTTGAGGTCGGATCTGACGAGGTCGAGCGTGAGGCCGCCGCTCGCAGATCCGTTGAGCATGCCTTGGGCGCGGTTCGACTGGATCATCGCGGGAACCGAGGAGTTCTCGTCGTAGATGAGCCTCACGACGGAGCTGTTCGGCGCGACCGAGATGATCTGGCCGATGACGCCCGTGCCGTCGAGCACGGGCATTCCGACCGCAAGGCCCGCGGCGGAGCCCTTGTCGATGGTGACGGTGGAGGCCCAGCTGTCGGTGGAGCCCGAGATGACCTTGGCGGCGATGGACTGGAGGTTGTAGGTGGACTGGATCTCCATGAGGGCGGCGAGGCGATCGGCCATGAGCGCCTTCTCCTCGAGCTCGACGTTGCGCTGTCTGAGCGCCTCGTTCTGATCGCGGAGCTCGGAGAGCGTCGCCTGGTCGGCGGTGAGGTTGGCGAAGATGTTGCCGAGGCCGTAGATGGGCGCCGTCACGGCGGAGCCGACAGCCCTGAAGGGCGTGGCCACCGTGGTGAACCCGCTGCGCAGCAATCCGAGCACTCCCGTGTCGCCGGAGCGTACGCTCATCGTGAAGATCGAGAGCGAGAGAACGATAAGGATGATCAAGGCACGACCGCCCGTAGAGGGGGTCGTGCCGGAAAGTCCTCCAGAACCATAATCTCGGCTGCCGGCCATGATGAAACCCGATTACTGGCCGGTGCTCTGTACAAAGCCTCCGGAAAGCGCGTTGGCCTCCAAAACCTTCGCGCATCCGACGACGACGTTCTCGAGTGCCGTGGGGCTGACGTTGACGGGAACGCCCGTCTCCTCGCGGAGCCTCTGGTCGAGGCCGCGGAGCAGACCGCCGCCGCCGGTGAGGAGGATGCCGTAGTACATGAGGTCGCTCGCCAGATCGGGCGGCGTGGCGTCGAGGGCGTCCTTGACGGCCTTCGTGACCTCGTCGAGGGGCTTGTTGAGCGCGCGGCGGATCTCCTCGGACTCGATGCGGGCGGTCTTAGGCAGGCCGCTCATGATGTCGCGGCCGTTGACCTCGACGTCGAGCTCCTCGGCAAGCGGTGCGGCGGAGCCGACCTTGATCTTGATGTCCTCGGCGGTGCGCTCGCCGATCGAGAGGTTGTAGGCATCGCGCACGTGCTGGAGGATCGTCTGGTCGAACTCGTCGCCCGCGGTGCGGATGGACTGGGAGACGACGATGCCGCCCATGGCGATGACGGCGACCTCGGT
>CAMOLV010000043.1 GCA_946619045.1 uncultured Coriobacteriales bacterium
AGATGGTGACCGCATGGCCGTAGCGGCGCAGGAAGTACGCCGCGGTGAGGCCGGCCGGGCCGCCGCCCACGATGGCGACGCGCTTGCCCGTGTCGGGCTCGCACTCCACCACGTACGGGTCTCCATCCGCCTCGATCTTATCGGCGGCGAACGCCTTGAGGAAGGCGATGGAGATGGGCTCCTCCACCATCTTGCGGCGGCACGCGTCCTCGCAGGGATGCGGGCACACGCGGCCGATGGAGGCGGGCAGCGGGAAGGCCTCGTACACCGTGGAGACGGCGTCCTTGTAGCGGCCCTCGCGGATCTCGCCCACGTACTTCTGGCAGTCGGTCATGGCCGGGCAGTTGAGCTTGCAGGGCCCACGGCAGTCGCCGGTGTGGTCGGTCAGCAGCAGCTCCAGCGCGGTCTGGCGCGCACGGTTGACGCGGTCGGTCTTGGTGCTCACGACGTAGCCCTCCTGCGGGCGCGCGGAGCAGGCGCGCAGCAGCTTGGGCACGCCCTCGACCTCGACGAGGCAGATGCCGCAGGCGCCGTAGATGGCCGTGCGCTTATCGAAGCACAGGGTCGAGATCTCGATCCCCGCCCTGGTTGCCGACGTGAGGATGGTATCGCCGGGCTCGGCGACGACCTCGACGCCATCGAGCGTATAGGTGATGGACATGGTCTCTCCCCCTTCCTAGTTGACCTTGACCGCGCCGAAACGGCACGCCGTCTTGCAGTTGCCGCACTTGATGCAGAGCGCCGGGTCGATCTCGTGCGGGTTCTTGACCGTCCCCGAGATGGCGCCCACCGGGCACTGGCGCGCGCACGCGGTGCAGCCCACGCACACGTCCTTGTCGATGCTGTACGAGATGAGCTCGCGGCACTCGCCCGCCGGGCAGTGGTGCCCGTCGATATGGGCCTCGAGCTCGTCGCGGAAGTAGCGGATGGTGGTGAGCACCGGGTTGGGCGACGTCTGGCCCAGACCGCAGAGCGAGCCGTCCTTGATGGCGTAGCAGAGGTCCTCGAGCTTCTCGATGTCGCCCTGCTCGCCCTTGCCGGCCACGATGCGGTCGAGGATCTCGAGCATGCGCTTGTTGCCCAGGCGGCACGGCACGCATTTGCCGCAGCTCTCCTTGGCCGTGAAGTCGAGGAAGAAGCGCGCCATGCCCACCATGCAGGTGCTCTCGTCCATGACGACCATGCCGCCGGAGCCCATGATGGCGCCCGTCGCCTGGAGCTGCTTGTAGTCGATGACGGTGTCGAGCTTGCTTGCGGGCAGGCAGCCGCCGGAGGGGCCGCCCAGCTGGACGGCCTTGAACTCCTTGCCGTCGCGGATGCCGCCGCCGATGCCGAAGATGACCTCGCGCAGCGTCGTGCCCATGGGGATCTCGACCAGGCCGCCGCGGGCGATCTTGCCCGAGAGCGCGAAGACCTTGGTGCCCTTGGAGTTCTCGGTGCCCATGGCCGAGAAGGCCGCACCGCCGTTGTTGATGATCCACGCCACGTTGGCGTAGGTCTCGACGTTGTTGATGTTGGAGGGCTGGTGCCAGTAGCCGGCCTGCGCCGGGAACGGCGGCTTCAGGCGCGGCATGCCGCGCTTGCCCTCGAGCGACTCGATGAGTGCCGTCTCCTCGCCGCACACGAAGGCGCCGGCGCCGGCCTTGATGCGGATCTCGCACGAGAAGCTGCTGCCCAGGATGTTCTTGCCCAGGTAGCCGCGCGCGGTGGCATCCTCGATGGCCTTGCGGAGGCGGACGATGGCGAGCGGGTACTCGGCACGCACGTAGACGATGCCCACGCTCGCGCCGATGGAGTAGGCGCCGATGAGCATGCCCTCGATGAGGCTGTGGGGATCGCCCTCGATGACCGCGCGGTCCATGAACGCGCCGGGGTCGCCCTCGTCGGCGTTGCAGATGAGGTACTTCTGGCCGTCCTCGCCGGGCTTGGAGTCGCGGGCGGCGCGCCACTTGAAGGCGGTGGGGAATCCCGCGCCGCCGCGGCCGCGCAGGCCGGCCACATCGACCTCGTGGATGACATCCTCCTGCGTCATGCCGCTCTCGAGGATCTTCGCGATGGCCTGGTAGCCGCCGTGGGCGATGTAGTCGTCGATGTTCTCGGGGTCGATGACGCCGCAGTTGCGCAGCGCGATGCGCGTCTGCTTGTTGAGGAACTCCTCGTCCTCGGGCGTGATGGCGAGCTTCTGGGCGATGGACCAGTCTCCGGAGGAGACGGCCTCGTAGATCTTGTCGGCGTCCTTCTCCTGCACCTTCACGAAGCGGTGCAGGGTGCCGTCGTTCTCGTACACGTCGACGATGGGCTCGAGGAAGCACATGCCGTTGCAGCCGGTGATGCCGAGCACGGCACCGGGATTGCCCTGCGCGAGCAGCTCCTTGAGGCGGGTGTACACCGCGCCGGCGCCGGCGGCCAGGCCGCAGCTGCCCTCTCCTACGATGATTCTCATGCCGCACCCTCCTTAGCCTCGGCGGCGAGCTGGCGCAGCACCTTCTTGGCCTTGTCGGGCGTGAGGCTGCTGTACGTCTTGCCGTTGATCATCATGACCGGCGACAGCGAGCAGCACCCCAGGCACGCCACGTGCTTGAGCGAGAACAGGCCGTCCGGGGTGGTCTGCCCATCCTCGATGCCCAGCTCGTCGGTGATGGCGGCCGAGATGAGCTCCGATCCGTTGACGTGGCACGCCGTTCCCTGGCAGAGCATGATGAGGTACTTCCCCACCGGCTCCAGGCGGAACTGCGCGTAGAAGGTGGCGACGCCTATGACGGTCGCGATCGGCGTGCCGGTACGCTCGGCGATACGCTCCATGACGTCCATGGGCAGGTAGCCGTAGATATCCTGCGTCTGCTGCAGAATGGCGATGAGGCTGCCCGGGACGTCGGCGTATGCGTCGAGCGTCGGTTCGATAAGCGAAAGATCGCTCAGCTCTTGCGCTGACATACGCACCCCTCTCTCGATTGTTCGTTGATCTCCCCTGCTAGAAGTATATGTGACGGCCGCTCGATAGCAGCCCGCCATAATCGACATATCTTCGCCGCGGTTTTTGTTATCTTTGCGGATGCTTCCCGAACACTCGTCGAAAGCGCAGGTCAACACTCGAAAGGTCCCGTATTCGAGCCCGCTCGTGAAGAAATGGGGCCTGCTGGTCTGCTATCATTTTACTGTTGCGGTACCTATTTACGGGTTTTACGAGTGCTATTTGAGAGGGGACTCGAATCCATGCAGAAGAAGATCAGCGCAATGCCCTTCAACGGGACTCCCGAGCAGGAAGCTCAGCTCAAGGCAGTCATCGCCGAGTGCGCAGGCGATGAGAGCAAGGTCATGTCCGTCATGCAGCAGGCGCAGGATATCTACGGCTACCTGCCCATCGAGGTCCAGGAGATGATCGCCGAGGGCATGGGCGTGCCCCTGGAGAAGGTCTTCGGCGTCGCCACGTTCTACGCTCAGTTCGCGCTCTCCCCCAAGGGCGAGCACAACATCTCCGTCTGCCTGGGCACCGCCTGCTACGTCAAGGGCTCCGGTGCCATCCTCGACAAGTTCAAGGAGAAGCTGGGCATCGATATGGGCGAGTGCACCCCCGACGGGAAGTTCTCCCTCGAGGCCTGCCGCTGCCTCGGCGCCTGCGGCCTGGCTCCCGTCCTCACCGTCAACGGCGAGGTCTACGGCCGTCTCGTCCCCGATGACGTGGACAAGATCCTGGCCAAGTACTCCGAGTAACGGTCGGACCGGCAAGACACGCTGCACGTAGAGGGACGAAAACTATGAAAATGTCTGTGATCAGGGACCTTCTGGGCGCAGAGGTTCTGTGCTGCGAGGAGAACCTCGACCACGATGTCTTTTCCGCATGCGGAAGCGACATGATGAGCGATGTCCTCATGTACGTGAAGGACCAGGCGGTGCTGCTGACCGGCCTCACGAACCCGCAGGTCATCAGGACGGCGGAGATGATGGATATGCGTTGCATCGTCTTCGTCCGCTCCAAGAGGCCGACCGAGATGATGATCTCCATGGCCGAGGACGACGGGATCGTCATGATGGCGACGACGATGCGCATGTACGATGCGTGCGGCACGCTCTACACCAACGGTCTCATAGGGACGGCAGCTCATGTCTGATCCCCTCGTCTTCCATTTCGATGTAGACGGCGAGAACTTCACGTCCGCCGGACAGGCCTCGACGCAGGTCAAGAAGAACCTGCGCCAGCTCGGCCTGTCCCCGGACATCATCCGCCGTGTTTCCATCGCCATGTACGAAGGCGAGATCAACATGGTCATCCACGCGGACGGCGGAACCGCCGACGTGATGGTGACCGAGGAGTACGTGGAGATCGTCCTGAAGGACCACGGCCCCGGCATCCCCAATGTCGAGCAGGCCATGCAGGAGGGCTTCTCCACTGCTACGGACAGCATTCGCTCCCTCGGTTTCGGCGCGGGCATGGGACTTCCCAACATGAAGCGCTATACCGATTCGATGAAGATCGACACCGTGGTTGGAGTTGGAACCACCATCACCATGCGTGTGAACCTCTAGCTGATTGTCTTTGGGCGGAGGCCTGATGGCGAGCAACACCTATGAGCATTCGGTGCAGCTGGATACCTCCAAATGCACCGGATGCACGACATGTCTGAGAAGATGTCCCACGGAGGCCATCCGTATCTGGGACGGGCACGCCCATATCAACGAGGCGCGCTGCATCGACTGCGGCGAGTGCATCCGCACCTGCAGCAACAACGCCAAGAAGGCGGTCGTCGGCAAGCTCGACGACATGGAGCGGTTCCGCTATAAGATCGCCCTTCCGGCGCCGTCGCTCTACGGCCAGTTCGACAACCTGGACGACGTGGATTACGTGCTGGACGGCCTGCTCAAGATCGGCTTCGACGACGTGTTCGAGGTGTCCAAGGCGGCCGAGCTCGTCTCCGCCTACACCAGGCAGTACCTCAAGACCGAGGGCATAAAGCTCCCGGTCATCAGCTCCGCCTGCCCGGTGGTCGTGCGCCTGATCGCGCTGCGCTTCCCCTCGCTCAACGACAACGTGATGCACATGCTCCCGCCCATGGAGGTCGCAGCCAAGCTGGCGCGCCAGAAGGCGAAGGAGCAGCACCCCGAGCTGGCGGATGACGAGATCGGCGTATGCTTCATCTCGCCCTGCCCCGCCAAGTCGAGCTACGTGAAGAACGGCTTCGCCGACTACGTGAGCGGCGTCGACGTGGTCATCTCGATGAGCGACGTGTACTTCGCACTCATCAGCAAGATGTCGCGCGACGGCGAGGTCGTCTCGATGACGGAGTCCGGCATGGTGGGCATCGGCTGGGCCACCTCCGGCGGAGAGGCAACCGCCCTCTTCAACGACGAGTACCTGGCCGCCGACGGCATCGAGAACGTCATCAACGTGCTCGAGCAGATCGAGAACGGCAACATCCCGCCGGTCAAGTTCATCGAGCTCGACGCCTGCACCGCAGGCTGCGTGGGCGGCGTCCTCACCGTGCAGAACCCCTACATCGCCAAGACCAGGCTCCAGTCGCTCAGGCGCTACCTGCCCGTCTCGAAGAACTTCCTCGCTCCCGACGAGCAGCAGTACATCCCCGAGCTCTACCTGTTCAACGACCTGCCCGAGTACGAGCCGATGACGGTGCTGTCGCACAACATGGCCGAGTCCATGCGCATGATGGCCGACATCCAGCGGATGCGCAACGACCTCCCCGGCATCGACTGCGGCGCATGCGGCGCACCGAGCTGCCGCGCGCTGGCCGAGGATATCGTCAAGGGCAAGGCCCGGATAACGGATTGCAAGATTCTTGAGAAATGAGGTGATCGGAATGCGGGTCGAGGAGCTGCTTGAACACGGATTCGAGGCTCTGTCGCTGCCGGATGGCGGGCGCGAGATCGACGGCGTGTACATCGGCGACCTTCTGAGCTGGGTCATGGGCCGCGCTCAGATGGACAACGCATGGATCACCATCATGAATAACGTCAACGTGATCGCGGTCGCCACCCTCGCCGACACCTCGTGCGTGATCCTCGCGGAGGACGTCGAGATGCCGGAGGAGCTCGTGGAGACCGCACGGGAGAAAGGGGTCAACGTACTGAGGAGCAGCCAGCCGATCTTCGAGACCGCCGTCAAGCTCGCGGGTCTCATCGCCTAGGCGCCGCACGGCCATGGCCAGATTCCATTACGACTTCCACGTCCATTCATGCCTCTCCCCCTGCGGGGATGCCGACAACACGCCCAACAACATCGCCGGCATGGCATTTCTCAATGGAATCCGCATCATGGCGCTCACCGACCACAACAGCTCGCGCAACTGCCCGGCGTTCTTCGCGGCAGCCCGCAGGTACGGCGTCGTGCCCATCGCGGGAATGGAGCTGACCACGTCGGAGGACATCCACGCGGTATGCCTGTTCGAGAGCCTCGACGACGCCCTGGCGTTCAACGACGAGATCGACACACGGCGCGTTCGCGTCAAGAACCGCCCGGACATCTTCGGCGAGCAGCTGATCCTCGATGAGGACGACAACGTGGTGGGCCATGAGGAGGACCTTCTCATCAACGCCACGACGGTCTCACTCGACGAGGCGCCGCTTTTGGCCGAGAAGTACGGAGGGATCTGCTATCCGGCGCACATCGACCGCCCCGCCAACGGGGCGATCGAGATCCTGGGCGACTTCCCGCACTATGCGGGGTTCCGGCTGGCAGAGCTGCACGACAAGAGCAACAAGAACGAGTACGTACGCACCTATGGGCTCGAGCATATCCGCATCCTGGTGAGCTCGGACGCCCACTACCTCAACCAGTTCAGGGACGGCGACGAGAACGACTGGTTCGAATTCGACGACGACCTCCATGATGAAGAGCTGGTTCGCAAGGCACTGTTCGAAGACCTGAGATCGAGTTAGCACTGGGACCGAGATGAAAGAGCTGTCACTGAACATCCTCGACGTTGCCGAGAACTCCGTGAAGGCGGGCGCGTCTCTCACGCAGATCCTGCTCACCGAGCAGGACGGCACGCTGACCCTCGAGATCGTGGACGATGGATGCGGCATGGACGAAGACGTCGTGCGGTCCGTGATCGACCCCTTCTACACGACGAGGACCACGCGCAAGGTGGGGATGGGCATCCCGCTGCTCAAGCTCGCATGCGAGCAGACGGGCGGGAGCCTCGCGATCAGCTCCGTCACCGAGGAGGCCGATCCCGTGGCGCACGGCACGCACGTGACCGCCACGTTCGACATGAACCACATCGACTTCACGCCGCTCGGCGACGTGAGCTCGACGGTGCTGACCCTGATCCAGGGACATCCTGATAGAGATTTCATGTTCCGCCATCGGCTGCAGGGCCGTGACGTGGAGCTTGACACCCGTGAGCTGCGCGAGGTGCTAGAGGATGTGCCCCTGAACAGCTATGATGTTATGGAGTGGATACGGGGGAATCTACAAGAGCAATACGAAGAATTGTCAGATAGAGACACGCGCGACGGAGAGGATTAGGTATGAAGTCACTAGCTGAGCTACAGGCAATCAAGAACAAGATGAAAGACAAGGTTGTCCTGAGGGACGGGATGGAAGGCATGCGCGTGGTCGTCGGTATGGCGACGTGCGGCATCGCAGCCGGCGCCCGTCCCGTTCTCAACGCCTTCGTGGAGGGCGTCAACAAGGAGGGTCTCGAGGACAAGGTGAGCGTGACCCAGACGGGTTGCATCGGCATCTGCCAGTACGAGCCCGTCGTCGAGGTCTTCGAGGCCGGCAAGGAGAAGGTCACCTACGTCAAGATGACCCCCGAGAAGGCCCAGGAGGTCATCGAGAAGCACCTCAAGGGCGGCAAGGTAGTCAACGAATACACGATCGGTGCCGTTTCGGCATAAGTTTGGAGGTTACTGTGATTCGTTCACAAGTCCTAATCTGCGGTGGCACCGGCTGCACTTCCTCGGGAAGCCAGCAAATCCAGGATGCCTTCGAGGTCGAAATCGAGAAGAACGACCTCCAGGACGAGATCAAGCTGGTCCGCACGGGCTGCTTCGGCCTCTGCGAGCTCGGCCCCGTCGTCATCGTCTACCCTGACGGCACGTTCTACAGCCGCGTCACCGTCGACGACGTCGCCGAGATCGTGAGCGAGCACCTGCTCAAGGGCCGCCGCGTCGAGCGCCTCGTCTACGACGATCACGGCAAGGCCAAGGCCGACGAGTTCGGCAACATCGCCCTGACCGACACCACCTTCTACAAGACCCAGAGCCGCGTCGCGCTGCGCAACTGCGGCGTCATCAACCCCGAGGACATCGACGAGTACATCGCGATGGACGGCTATGCCGCCCTGGGCAAGGTCCTCACCGAGATGACCCCCGACGAGGTCATCAAGACCGTGCTCGACTCCGGCCTGCGCGGCCGCGGCGGCGCCGGCTTCCCCACCGGCCGCAAGTGGGGCCTCTGCGCGCCCAACAAGGCCGACCAGAAGTACATCGCCTGCAACGCCGACGAGGGCGACCCCGGCGCGTTCATGGACCGCTCCATCCTCGAGGGCGATCCCCACGCCGTGCTCGAGGGCATGGCCATCGGCGCCTACGCCATCGGCGCCTCCAAGGGCTTCATCTACGTCCGCGCCGAGTACCCCATCGCGGTCAAGCGCCTCAACATCGCCATCGAGCAGGCCCGCGCCTACGGCCTCCTCGGCGAGAACATCTTCGACACCGGCTTCGATTTCGACATCGAGATCCGCCTCGGCGCCGGCGCCTTCGTGTGCGGCGAGGAGACGGCCCTCATGACCTCCATCGAGGGCAAGCGCGGCGAGCCGCGTCCGCGTCCTCCGTTCCCCGCGGTCAAGGGCCTCTTCGGCAAGCCCACGGTCCTCAACAACGTCGAGACGTTCGCCAACGTCCCGCAGATCATCCTCAAGGGCGCCGACTGGTTCGCCTCCATGGGCACCGAGCGCTCCAAGGGCACCAAGGTCTTCGCCCTCGGCGGCAAGATCAACCACACCGGCCTGGTCGAGGTCCCCATGGGCACCACGCTGCGCCACATCATCTACGAGATCGGCGGCGGCATCCCCAACGGCAAGGCCTTCAAGGCCGCCCAGACCGGCGGTCCGTCCGGCGGCTGCATCCCCGCGAGCCTCATCGATACCGAGGTCGATTACGACAACCTCATCGCCATCGGCTCCATGATGGGCTCCGGCGGCCTCATCGTCATGGACGAGGACACCTGCATGGTCGACATGGCCAAGTTCTTCCTCGACTTCACCGTCGACGAGTCCTGCGGCAAGTGCACCCCCTGCCGCGTCGGCACCAAGCGCATCCTCGAGATGCTCGACAAGATCACGTCCGGCAACGGCACGATGGAGGATCTCGACAAGCTCGAGGCGCTCTGCAACTACGTCAAGACCAACTCGCTCTGCGGCCTCGGCCAGACGGCTCCCAACCC
>CAMOLV010000044.1 GCA_946619045.1 uncultured Coriobacteriales bacterium
GGGGGAGATGTGGCGTTTCCGCAGATAAAACCGACCAAAATAAACCTGTCCCTTTCTGGTGGGTGGAAAATGGGGTAAAGTAAGTGGTGGTTAACTAGAGGAGGCTTGCTATGGCACCAATCGATATTGTTGTACTGGCTGTTATCGGTATTGCGTTCGTCGCCGTGTGCGTGCGCATCTACCGCAAGGGAACCTGTGCCGACTGCGCTCAGGGTGGCGTTTGCACGGGGCATTGCTCCAACAAAAAGACGTGCGCTGCACTTAAGGGCGTAGACAAAATCGCCGAAGACTTGGGTCGCGGTATCAAATAAGGTCCGGACATCTAAGCGCCTCGCGAGCATCCGTTCGCGGGGCGCTTTGCGCAATCGAGGGAGAGCGCGGCGAGTCGAAGAGTATTTTTGGGGTCTCGTTAACTATGTGGTCAACGGCCCGCTCACGGTCGTCCATGCCGTGGCCTGCGCCAAACTCGCCGTCGAAGGCATGACCAGCTACCTGGGCCTCTAACTCCATCCCGCTCATCAGTTGCGGTGAAATACGGACTGCTTTGGCTGTCAAAAGCCTTATCTGCTCCGTATTCCACCGCAACTTTTTGTGGGGTGGGCTAGAGACGCTGCATGCGGTACCCGACACCCATGTGTGTCTGAATCATCTTGGGGTGAGAGGGGTCTACCTCGATTTTCTTGCGCAGGGTGCGCATGAACACGCGCAGACTCGCCAGATCGCTGTCCCAGCTCGTGCCCCATATCTCACGGGTGATGAAGGTGTGGGTGAGCACCTTGTCGACGTTTTTCGCCAGAAGGACGAGCAATTTGTACTCGGTTGGGGTGAGCGAGAGCTCGCGTCCGTCTTTCGTCGCGTATCCCGCGGCGTAGTCGATATGCAGCGGACCGTTGTCAAACGTGCTCGCTTCTGTCGACTCGCTCGACGCCATCGAGGAGCGCCTCAAATTCGCACGGACGCGCGCGAGCAACTCATCCACAGAAAAGGGCTTGGTGAGGTAGTCGTCTGCCCCTGCGTCAAGTGCTGCAATCTTATCGGAATCTTCGGTGCGCGCCGAAATGACGATAATGGGGACTGCCGACCAGCTTCGGATCTTCGTGATGACCTCGATACCGTCAATGTCGGGAAGGCCGAGGTCGAGCATGATGAGGCTGGGGCCGTGCGACACCGCATCCATGATGGCGGCCTGGCCGTTGCAAACCTTGCTCACGACATAGCCGTGGAGGTCAAGCGCGGTCGAAACGAGGTTTTGAACGGTCAGGTCATCTTCGACCAGGAGGATGCGTGGCTTAGCGGCATTATTCATGAATCTCGATCTCCTCGGCGGGCAGGGTAAAACGGAAGATGGCCCCATGGGGGTGGCTGTCGCGAACTTCGATGACGCCGCCATGCGCCTCCACGATGGAGCGGCAGAGCGACAGCCCAAGGCCGATGCTTCGACGCGAATCCACGGGCTGCGTATTGCTTGAGGTGAAGAAGCGCTCAAAGATATGAGGCTTGTCGCAGTCTGCCACGCCCGGCCCATCGTCTGCGACGTCCACCACGACGAACGCACCCTCGCGACGTGCGCCGATGGTGACAGTCGAGTCCTCGGGCGTGTATTTGAAGGCGTTCATGATGAGATTCGTAAGCACCTGCATGATGAGATGGACGTCGATGCGTACCAGCAGGATGTCGTCAGTGTGCTCGATGGTGACGGCGCGTCCATGCGATGCTTGGGCGACATGGCTGAGGGCGGCCTCGATGACCTCGTCGATAAGCTCGGATGTTAAGTTGAGGCGAATGGTGCCGTCCTCGACGCGTGTGATGGCGAGGAGGTTCTCCACGGTATCGATAAGCCAGAGGGAGTCGTCGTAGATGGCATCGGCAAGATCGCAGCGTTGTTCGAGGCTGAGCTTCTCGTCGCTCTTCCGAAGGATTGCCGCAGATCCGGATATAGCTGTGAGGGGTGTCCTCAAATCGTGGCCGATGGAGCGCAAAAGGTTGGCGCGCAGCTGCTCGTTTTTCGCCAAAACCGCAGCCTCTTCGCGCTCTTGCGCCGCTCGGTCGCTTTCGAGCGCCAAGGCGCATTCACCTACGATAGATAGGACGATCGAATGCTCGAAGGCTTCGATCTCGCGCCCCTCCAGGGCGATGCCGATGACACCGAATACCTTGTCGCCGGTGCGAACAGCGAGGTAGAGACAGCGCGCCTCAGGCAGGGTCCGCGTGCTTGCGCCTGCGCGCTTGTTGTTGGTGAAGGTCCAGGTTGCAACGGCGCGCTCGTAGTCGGTGAGCAGCGACGCGGATCGGTTTTCGGTGCCAGCGGACTCATAGAGCGCCTTGCCGAGCGTGCCGTGTTCGGCGGGGTAGAAGACCACGTCGAGTTTTAGCAGTTTGACGAGTTGATTCATGGCGACGCGGGCGCACTCCTCCGCGCTATGGGCTTGCTGTAAGAGCTGGTTCGTTTCGAGGAGTACGCGCGTTTTGAATGCGTTCTCGGCGGAGGTACGGGCATTGTCGGCGATGCGCGCAGTTAACTCGCCGGCGACCATAGCGGTGGCGAACATGATGCCGAACGTGACCAGATAGCTTCGGTCGTAGCTGGCGAGCGAAAACAGAGGCGTGACGAAGCAGAAGTTGTAAAGCACTACAGAGAGCACGCTCGATACGATCGTGCAGATGCGCCCCGTCGTGGTGACGGCGGTCAGCAGGGCCGTGAGGATATAGAGGGATATGATGCTGGAATCGGCAAATCCCAGATGGCGGAAAGCCGTGCCGATCGCCGTGGCGGCAAGAGAGAGGGCCAGCGTGCGAAGCACGTTTCGGCTGCTGGGCGGCTGCAGGGCGAGCGCATGGCGGCGTCCTTTGGGTCGGGAGGGCGGAGTCGACTGTTCTGGAATGATGTAAATGTCGAGGTTCGGGGCGAATGTTATGAGCTGTTCTACGAGAGATTTGCGGCCGAAGAGGGCCTGACGGACGCTGCTGCGCTCGCCCGTGCGCCCCATGACGATCTTCGAAATACCCGACAGGCGCGCGAACTCGGAGATCTGAAACGCGATGTCGTCGCCATAGACGGTTTCCATATGTGCTCCGAGCTGCTCGGCTAGGGCGATATTGGCTGCAAGCTTGGCGCGCTCATCATCGCTCATGGCTTGCGTGCGCGGGCTCTCTACGAACAGGGCGACGAGCTCGCTGCGAAACGCTTTCGCCATGCGTGCGGCGGCACGGACGATGCGGGGATTGGTCGGCGCCGGGGAGACACAGACTAAGATACGCTCCCTGGTGTAGTAGTCACGGTTTCCCAGCACGCGTGCGGCGTCTGTGAGGTGACCGGTGCGATCGGCGCAGCGGCGCAGCGCGATTTCTCGGAGTGCGGTGAGGTTCTCGACGGTAAAAAAATGCTGTTGCGCTCGGTCGGCTTGTGCGGGACGGTAGACGAGGCCGGCGCGAAGGCGCTCAAGTAGGTCTTCGGGCTCTATGTCGACGAGCTCGACCTGGTCGGCATCATCGAAGATACGGTCGGGGATTCGTTCGCTCACGACAACGCCGGTGATGGATGCAACCATGTCGTTTAGGCTCTCGATATGCTGAACGTTCACGGTCGTATAGACGTCGATGCCCGCATGTAGAAGTTCCTCGACGTCTTGATAGCGTTTGTCGTGGCGAGACCCCGGCGCATTTGTATGGGCGAGCTCGTCGACAAGGATGAGCTGAGGGGCGCGTTCGATAGCCGCATCTAGATCGAACTCGTTGAGCGCAATGCCGTTGTGCTCGATGAGTTTACAGGGCACGTTCTCAAGCCCTTGTGCAAGATGGGCAGTTGCCGGACGTTCGTGCGGCTCGATGTATCCCGCGACGACGTCGACACCTCGCCGCTTGGCGGCGTGGGCAGCTTGAAGCATCGCATAGGTTTTGCCTGTGCCAGCAGCGTAGCCAAAGAAAATCTTGAGGTGTCCCCGGCTGGTTCGAGCGTCATCGGCGACCTCGTCTTTCTCAATTGCCTTGAGGATGAGGTCTGGATTGACACGAGTGTCCGATGCGTCGCGCTGCATAGCGTAGCCTTTCTGAAGTGTTGTTCATGCGTGCATACGCGGTGAGGACGCCACTGTATGCTCGCGAGGTCGAGTATAGGCGCACTGCAGCAGCAATAGTGCTTTCTACCTGCATCTTTACGGCATCTTAAGGTCGTGAGCCCCAGCCCTCACGCCTCTTTAATCCCTAGAAGCGTTTACTGTCCCCAGGCGCTTGCGAGAGCAGGCGTCCGAGGCATCGGACCGCGCGTGAAAGGGGCGGTGAATGAACATCCTCATTCCCATCATCGGAGTCGTCTGCATTGGACTCCTTATCTATTACATCTACATTCTGATGAGGAGTGATTCGTAAACTATGGACGCTGCGATTCAGTACATCTTGTACTTTGCCGTGCTCGTCGTCCTGGCCGTTCCGCTCGGTCGGTTCATGGCCCATATCATGGATGGTGAGCATACGTTCCTGTCGCCTGTGATTGCTCCTGTGGAGCGCGGCGTCTATCGTCTGCTTCGCATCGACGCGGCAGAGCAGATGGGGTGTAGGCGCTATCTGGCGAGCGTGCTGGTCTTTTCGGGGATCGGCCTCGTGGCTCTTGTGGCACTCCAGGTGCTTCAATCCTTCTTGCCGGGCAATCCCCAGCACCTGCCGGGTGTGTCATGGGACCTGTCGTTCAATACGGCTGCTTCCTTCATAACCAACACCAACTGGCAATCCTATTCCGGTGAGACCACCCTGTCCTACTTTGTGCAGTTCATGGGCCTCACCGTGCAAAACTTCTTGTCCGCCGGCACCGGTATTGCGGTCATGTTCGCGCTCATTCGCGGTTTCCGCCAGGTCAAGGAGCAAGGTCTGGGTTCCTTCTGGGTCGACCTCACCCGCACCGTCCTGTATGTGCTCATCCCTCTGAACCTCGTGTTCGGCATCTGCCTGGCTGCCGGTGGCGTCATCTCCAACTTCCAGCCGGCTCAGAAGGCCGAGCTCGTAGAGCCCGTCGCTGTCCAGCCTAATGCAGACGGCGGCTGGAGCGTCATCGACGGCGCCCAGATCGAGGGCGATACGGTTAAGGTCGACGGCAAGGTTGTCGAGGGCGCGCGCGTGGTCACCGAGCAGTTCCTGCCCCAGGGTCCCGCGGCTCCTCAGGTCGCCATCAAGCAGTCCGGCACCAACGGCGGCGGCTTCTTCGGCGTGAACTCCGCCCATCCGTATGAGAACCCCAGTGCCTTCACCAACATCATCGAGATGACCAGCCTGCTGCTGATCCCGGTCGCCTGCTGCTTCACCTTCGGTATCGGCGTCAAGAACACCAAGCAGGGCAAGGCCATCTTTGTCGCCATGTTCATCCTGCTGGTGATCTTCACCGGCATCATCGCCGTCAACGAGCATGCGGGCACCCCGCAGCTGGCCGATGGCGGAGCGGTCAATATCGAGATGACCGACGGCCAGGCCGGCGGCAACATGGAGGGCAAGGAGAGCCGTTTCGGTATCGCCTCCTCTTCTACCTGGTCCGCTTTCACGACGGCTGCTTCCAACGGCTCGGTTAATTCCATGCACGACTCCTACACCCCACTGGGCGGTTTTGTCCAGATGCTCCAGATTGCTCTGGGCGAGGTCGTCTTCGGCGGCGTGGGCTGCGGCCTGTACGGCATGATCGGCTTCGCCGTCCTCACAGTGTTCATCGCCGGCCTCATGGTCGGACGCACGCCTGAGTTCCTGGGCAAGAAGATCGAGCCGGGCGAGATGCGCTGGGCGGTTGTCCTGTGCTTGGCAACTCCGTTTGCCATTCTGGTGTGTTCGGCCATCGCCTGCATGGTGCCCGGTCTTGCCGACCAGCTCAACAATGGTGGCGCGCACGGCTTCTCCGAGGTGCTGTATGCCTTCACCTCATGCGGCGGCAACAACGGCTCGGCGTTTGCAGGCATGAACTGCAACATTCCCTGGATCAACGTGATGCTCGGCCTCGAGATGCTGTTCGCCCGCTTCATGCCCATCATCGGTACGCTGACTATCGCCGGCTCGCTGGCCAAGAAGGGTAAGGTCGCCGAGAGCGCCGGTACCCTGTCTACCACCAACGGCATGTTCGTATTCCTGCTCGTGTTCATCGTTCTGCTGATCGGTGCCCTGAGCTTCTTCCCGGCCCTGGCGCTTGGCCCCGTTGCCGAGTTCTTCCAGATGATTGCGTAAAGGAGGACGCAGATTTATGGCTATGCAAAAAGACATGATGGGCCGCGCGGTCCGCGACTCGTTTGCCAAGCTGGATCCTCGCGTCCAGATTCAAAACCCGGTCATGTTCCTGGTGTGGCTTTCCGCCGTCATGACCTCCGTCCTGGCCGTCGCTTCCATCTTCGGTGTGCAGGACGCGGGTGTGCCCACCTACTATGTGATCGCCATCGCGGTCATCCTGTGGCTCACCGACCTGTTCTCGAACTTCGCCGAGGCGCTTGCCGAGGGCCGCGGTAAGGCTCAGGCCGATTCCCTGCGTGCGGCCAAGAAGGATGTCGAGGCCCATCGCATCGAGTCCGTTGAGGACAAGGAGCACTTCACCGTCGTTCCTGGCACCGAGCTCACACGCGGCGACCTGGTGATCGTACGCGCCGGCGAGCAGATTCCCGGCGATGGCGACGTCATCGAGGGCGCTGCCTCCGTTGACGAGTCCGCCATCACCGGCGAGTCCGCCCCCGTGGTCCGCGAGGCCGGCGGCGACCGCTCTGCCGTTACCGGCGGTACCACGGTGCTGTCCGACTGGATCATCGTCAAGATCTCCAGTGAACCCGGCCAGAGCTTCCTGGACAAGATGATCGCGATGGTCGAGGGTGCCGCGCGCAAGAAGACCCCTAACGAGATCGCTCTAGAGATCTTCCTGGTGGCCCTCTCCATCGTCTTTATCCTGGTCACGCTGGCCCTGTATTGTTACTCCTGCTTCTCGGTCGGTCTTAACGACATGGCCAACCCCACGGCCGTGACCACGCTCGTGGCGCTGCTCGTGTGCCTGGCTCCCACTACCATCGGCGCCCTTCTGTCCGCCATCGGCATCGCCGGCATGAGCCGTCTGAACGAGGCCAACGTGCTGGCCATGTCCGGCCGCGCCATCGAGGCCGCCGGCGACGTCGACATCCTCATGCTCGACAAGACCGGCACCATCACCCTGGGTAACCGCCAAGCCGCCGAGTTCATCCCGGTCGACGGCGTCGATCCCGCGGAGCTGGCCGATGCCGCTCAGCTTTCCTCGCTGGCCGACGAGACCCCCGAGGGCCGTTCCATCGTCGTGCTCGCCAAGGAGCAGTTCGGTCTGCGCGGCCGCACACTCGAGGATAAGGGTATGGAGTTCATCCCGTTCACCGCGGCAACACGTATGTCCGGCGTGAACTACGAGGGCAATGAGATCCGCAAAGGCGCTGCCGATTCCGTGCGCACCTATGTGGAGGCAGCCGGAGGAGTGTTCTCGAAGGGGTGCGACGAGGCCGTCGAACGCATTGCGAAGGCCGGCGGCACCCCGCTGGTCGTGACCAAGAACTGCCGCGTGCTGGGCGTTGTGTACCTCAAGGACATCATCAAGTCCGGCGTTAAGGAGAAGTTCGCCGACCTGCGCAAGATGGGCATCAAGACCATCATGGTGACGGGCGACAACCCGCTCACCGCCGCGGCAATCGCCGCCGAGGCCGGCGTTGACGACTTCCTGGCCGAGGCCACCCCTGAAGGCAAGCTCGATAAGATCCGCGCGTTCCAGCATGAGGGCCATCTGGTCGCGATGACCGGCGACGGCACCAACGACGCGCCGGCACTGGCGCAGGCGGATGTCGCTGTGGCCATGAATACGGGAACCCAGGCTGCCAAGGAGGCCGGCAACATGGTCGACCTCGACTCCAGCCCCACCAAGCTCATCGATATCGTGCGTATCGGCAAGCAACTGCTCATGACCCGCGGCTCGCTCACGACCTTTTCGGTCGCCAACGACGTGGCGAAATACTTCGCTATCATCCCGGCCCTGTTCTCGCCGATTTACCCGGGCCTTGGCGCGCTCAACATCCTCGGTCTGGCAAGCCCACTGTCCGCGGTTCTTTCGGCCATCATCTATAACGCGCTCGTTATCGTCGCGCTGATCCCGGCCGCGCTGAAGGGCGTTAAGTACCGCGAGGTCCCGTCCGGACAGCTGCTGACCCACAACCTGCTCGTGTGGGGTCTGGGCGGCATCGTTGCCCCGTTCGTATTCATCAAGCTCATCGACATGCTGCTCGCGTTCTGCGGCATTATGTAAGTGGAGGTTTGTATGTTCAAAGGTGTTGCATCGCGCGCACTGGGCGTGTTCGCGCTGTTTAGCGTTGTCTGCGGCCTGGGCTATACGCTCGTCGTGACCGGCATCGCCCAGGTTGCGTTCCCGTATCAGGCGAACGGTTCGCTCATCAAGGTCGACGACAAGATCGTGGGCTCCGAGCTGATCGGCCAGAACTTCGAGGATGAGGACCACATGTGGGGCCGCATCCAGAACGTGTCAATTGTCGAAGGCGAAGACGGCAAGCTCATGGCGTACGGTGCCCCGTCCAATCTGTCCCCGGCGAGTGAGGAGTACCAGCAGCTTGTGGACGCGCGCGTCGAGAAGATTCGCGCCGCCAACCCCGATGCCGATATGGACGCTGTGCCCGTCGACCTGGTGACGTGTTCGGGGTCCGGCCTCGATCCGGAGATCTCTCCGGATGCCGCCGAGTACCAGGTCCCGCGCCTTGCCAAGGCCACGGGCAAAAGTGAGGATGAGGTGCGCGACATCATCGCCGCGTGCACTAAGGGCCGTTTCCTCGGCGTGTTCGGCGAGCCCGCGGTCAACGTGCTCAAGGTGAACCTTATGCTGGACGGCGCGCTGTAGGTGGGGGAGTGGCGGATGAGGGCATGACTGACTATCTGAGCCCTCAATTCCACCCCGCCCATCAGTTGCGGTGGAATACGGACTGTTTTGGCTGTCAAAGGCCTCGGCTGCTCCGTATTCCACCGCAACTTTTTTGTGAGGGTCGGGATTGAAGGTGAGGAGTGCGAGCGAGTGCGAATGCGGCGGTCGCTGATACGATAGGTACATCAGCAACTGCCGCCGAGCGGCTCAAACGAAAGGAACCCTGTATGGAGTCCTGTGCC
>CAMOLV010000045.1 GCA_946619045.1 uncultured Coriobacteriales bacterium
TGGCGTAGTTGAGGTCCCACTGGTAGGGGTAGAAGGTGGTCATGACCACCTTGCCCGCCTCCTCGCACCACGTGAAGTTGCCGGGCGCGGTGGTGGGGAACACCTGCGGCGTGGTCTTCTCGAACTCGTTGGGGATGTCCCAGTTGTCGTAGAAGAAGTAGCGGCTCTGGGCCTCGGGGTCGCCGGCGCGCGCGGCCTTGGCCCACGCGTGGTCCTCGCTGGTGTGGTTCATCACGAAGTCGAGGCAGACCGAGATGTTGCGGCGATGGCACTCGCGGGCGAGCGAGGCGAGGTCGTCCATGGTGCCCAGCTCGGGCTGGACCGTGCGGAAGTCCGAGACGGCGTAGCCGCCGTCGCTGCGGCCCTCGGGGCTCTCGAGCAGGGGCATGAGGTGCAGGTAGTTGACGCCGCACTCCTGGATGTAGCCGAGCTTCTGGCGCACGCCCTCGAGCGTGCCGGCGAAGGCGTCCACGTACATGAGCATGCCGAGGAGGTTGTTGCCGGAGTACCAGCCGGGATCGGCGAGACGGGCCTTGTCGAGCTTGCGGAGCGCCTGCGGGCGGGCCTTGTAGCTGTTGCGGAGCATCCCGATGAAGTACTCGTAGGCCTTCTCGTCGTGGTAGAGCTCGAGGTACGTGTCGCGAAGCTCCTGCTCGCACTGGGCAAGACGCTCGTCGAAGATGCTCATGGTCCGTCTCCTTGCAATCCGGTGGACGCGTTTTCTGGATAGTGGTCAAATGCAAAACATGACCGTTCAAATGCACACTCGATTGTACAATACGCAACCGCAATGGCGGGACGGCAGCGGACGGTGGGGCAGGCGATTCCGGTGGGACACCGAGTTACCTGTCCCCACCGTCCCAAATACGCGGCCATGCGCATGCCCCTGTAGCGGGAGGGGAGTTTTTGTCCAGTGCTGGGTGGATGCTTGCCTCGTAAAGGTTTTCCGGAGAGAGGAGCACACCATGTACGAGCCTTCGCGTGACATCATGTCGTTCTGCATTGCCGGTTTCTCGCACTATGACGGGCCCAAGGTGTTCGACGAGCTCAAGATCGGCACCAGGCTGGAGCTTGCGCTCGAGCCGGACAATCCGTACGACGCCAAGGCGGTCGCCATCCGCTTCCAGGGCGTGAAGCTGGGCTACATCCCCGCGAAGATGAACTTCGAGGTGTACCAGCTCATGTTCTTCGGGCATGCTGACCTGTTCGAGTGCTTTGTTGTGCAGGTCGATCCCGAGACGCATCCCGAGCACCAGGTGCGCGTGCGCATCGATATCGTGGACGCCCGCGCATAGCGGCTAGAGGCAACCCCTTCCCAAAAGGCCCCGCGTATCCCGCGGGGCCTTTTGGTGTCTGCGCTTCAGCGTCGGAGCAGCTCGAGGGTGCGGCAGTCCTGCGCGCCGCCATAGAACTCGTCGAGCACCTGCACAAACAGCGGGTCGTGCGATGCTGCGGCGAAGAGCGTCATGCAGCTCTTGACCTTCATATCGTCGGGTTTGCCGAAGATGGCGTGAGGATCGCGCGAGGGGAGGGCGAGAAGCGCCTCGCAGCATGCGCGCAGGCGTGCGCCAAGGATGGGATGGTCGAGGTACGCGCGCGCCTCACCCGCGTCCGCGATGCCGTAATAGTCCGCATAGTCGGAGCGACCGAGGCCCCTGAGCTGCGGAAACACATACCAGATCCAATGGCTCGTCTTACGTCCGGCGCAGATCTCGGCATACGCTGCGGCATAGCCGCTCGTGTGCATGCCGATGCCTTCCTGCGCATCCACGAACCGCTCGATATCCGTCTTGGCGCGTCTCATCATGATGGAACCTCCTTGAGTGCCATCATAGCGTGACGATTGAGGGGGGTTCGCGCTACTTTCGGGCATCTTCCGTGCCAACGGACCCCGCCGGTGCCGTTGCCCGCCGCATTCTGCGCGGTTGCGCGCGCGTGCGTTAGAATAAAGCCACCACTGCATGAATTCCCAGCGCTGGCGCGGTGCGGCAGCCAAAGGGCGATGCGGTGCCAGCCCGAAATCAGGGAGGCAGATCATGCAGCAGGATCAGTTCGGTGTGGTTGGAAGGTCGGCGCCGCGCGTCGACGGCTATGACAAGGTGACCGGCCGGGCACTCTACACCGACGACCTCAATGCGTACGGCCAGCTCTATGCCGGATGCGTCCACAGCAGGAAGCCCCACGCCACCGTCGAGGTGGACACCGCGGCTGCGCTGGCTGTGCCCGGCGTGGTCAAGGTGCTGGTCGAGGGCGATTTCCCCAAACCGCAGTCGCGCTACGACTGGTTCTACTGCACGTCGCATCCGCGCTACTGCGGGGACGTGCTCGCCGTCGTCGTGGCCGAGACGCCCGCCGCGCTTGCGGACGGCATCGCCGCCGTGCGAGTTCGCTACTCCGAGCTCCCCGCGGTGTTCACCGTCGCCGATGCGCTCGCGCCCGATGCCCCGCAGGTGCGCGAGGAGGGCGTCGCGCTGGGAGAGGACGGCGTGCCCGACCCCACGCGTCCGGGCAACGTCTTCCTCGCATCGCACAAGCCGCTCCGCAAGGGCGACCTCGCCGCGGGATTCGCCCAGGCAGACCGCATCATCGAGCGCACCTACACCACCCCCTACGTCGAGCATGCCTACCTCGAGCCCGAGAGCGTGCTCGTCATCCCCGAGCCGCCCGACGTGGTGCTCGTGCGTGCGTCGTCGCAGCAGGGCCATGGCCCGCAGGAGTTCGTGGCCGACGCGCTGCAGATTCCCATGAGCCGCGTGCGTGCGGTCTCCACCACCGTCGGTGGCTCCTTCGGCAGCAAGTTCGAGCTGGTCGGGCTCATGTGCGGCCGCGCAGCTGTGGCCATGCAGGCGACCGGCCGTCCCATCAAGATGACCTACACGCGCGAGGATTCCATCCTCGAGAGCACCAAGCGCCACCCGTTCACCACCACCATCCGCGTGGGCGCCACGGCCGACGGCACCCTCACGGCGTACGAATCCGCGCAGGTCGAGAACGCCGGCGCCTACAACAACCAGGCGCCGTGGATGAACATCCGCGCGCGCGTTCACTCGGCCGGCCCCTACGACATCCCCAACATCCGCACCGACACCTTCGCGGTCTACACCAACAACACGGTGCCCGGCGCCTTCCGCGGCTACAGCTCGCCGCAGGTCATCTTCGCCAACGAGATGGCCATCGACGATCTGGCCGACGAGCTGGGCATCTCGGTGGTCGACCTCAAGCGCAAGAACCTCCTGCGCCGGGGCTCAATCACGGCTACGGGCCAGCAGCTCGTGCACGAGACCCTGCTGGTCCAGATGATGGAGGACATCATCCGCGACACCGACTACGAGCGTAAATGCCGCGACTGGGCAGGCGAGACGGGCACCTGGCGCCACGGCGCGGGGCTCGTCACCGCATATCGCGGGGCGGCGCTTGGCGGCGAGGGAGTGGACGCGTCCGGCGCCATGATGATCGGCATGCAGGACGGCTCGTTCGTGCTTCGCCCCACGCTCATGGAGTTCGGCCAGGGCCTCAACACCGTCTACGCGCAGATCGCGGCCGAGGCCAGCGGCGTCGCGCTCGCGGATATCCGCGTGGAGCCCGTCGACACCACCATCATGGCCGACAGCGGCCTCACCGTGGCGTCGCGCGGCACCGCCCAGGGCGGGCACGCCGTGCGCAAGGCCGGCGAGGCCATTCGCGCGATGATCGTCGAGAGCGCCCGCATGATGCTCGGCGCGCGCGACGACGAGCGGATCGAGGTGCGCGACAGCGTGGCCTGGGTCGCGGGCCAGCCCGAGCGCAGTGTGCGCGTCTCTGACATCTGGACCATGCGCCGCTACACGGGCCAGCAGCTCTCGACGTACCAGTGGTACGCCGCGCGGCCGCTCGTGAACGACAACGACACCGGCCAGGGCGAGGCGTTCCAGACCTACGCGTACGGCTGCTGCGTGGCCGAGGTGTCGGTCAACACCACGACCGGCGAGGTCGTGGTCGACAAGGTCAGCGCCTACCACGACGTTGGCCACGCGCTCAACCCCGGGCTCGTGCGCGGGCAGATCTACGGCGGCGTGCTCATGGGCATGGGCTTCGGCCTCTACGAGGAATATCGGCTGGAGAAGGGCGTCTCGCCCGATACCAACCTGGATATCTATCCCATCGCGACCTCCGAGGATGCGCCGCTCATCAGCATCAAGCTCTACGAGAGCGCCGACCCCGAGGGCACGTACGGTGCCAAGAGCATCGCCGAGAACGCGAGCGAGATGATCGGCGCTGCGTGCGCGCTTGCCGTGAAGCACGCTATTCGCCGGCCGGTGAGCAAGGTTCCCGTCACCCCCGAGTACGTGCTCGAGCTGCTTTCGCAGGGGGAGGAGGATGCCCGATGATGGTGCGGTTCTCCGTCAACGGCGTGGCGCGCGAGCTCGACGTGGAGCCGGGCGAGCGCCTCATCGACGTGCTGCGCGAGCGGCTGGGGCTCACGGGCACCAAGGAAGGCTGCGGCATCGGCGTGTGCGGCGCGTGCACGGTGCTCGTTGACGGACGTGCGCAGAACGCGTGCCTCGTGCCCGCGGCGTCGCTCGAGGGATGCGCGGTCACCACGATCGAGGGCCTGTCGCAAGGCGGGCTCGACCCGCTCCAGCAGGCGTTCATCGACCATCAGGCCATCCAGTGCGGGTTCTGCACGCCCGGCCTGGTGCTCTCGGCCAAGGCGCTGCTCGACGAGAACCCCGCGCCGACCGAGGACGAGATACGCGCCGCCATCAAGGGAAACCTCTGCCGGTGCACCGGATACGAGCAGGTCATCGCCGCGATCGCGAGCGTGGCTGGCACCGGGTACCGCGCGCTCGACGATGAGGTCGAAGCGCCCGTGCAGAGCCCCGAGCTGCGTGCCGGGGCAGGCTGGCCCGCCGAGCCGCCCACCGCGACGCCCGTGCTGGATGAGACGAAGGGGACGGTTCCTTCCGTCTCATCCGGGGGAGGTGAGGGGCGATGAAGGCCGCCGATTACCTGCGCGCGGAGTCGCTCGACCAGGCCGTTGCGGCCGCCGAGCAGGGCGGGCTCGTCCTCGCGGGCGGAACCGACGTCATGG
This sequence comes from uncultured Coriobacteriales bacterium, assembly GCA_946619045.1. GTDB lineage: Bacteria > Actinomycetota > Coriobacteriia > Coriobacteriales > Atopobiaceae > RUG721. Next base: position 5,072 of record CAMOLV010000045.1, read on the forward strand.
TCAAGGGCCGCGGCCGCGGCGTGTACGCCCAGCGCGCGCTCGTCGACGTGTCGCGTGTGCCGGAGCTCCGCGAGGTGCGCGATCGCGGCGACGCCATCGAGATCGGCGCAGCCTGCACGCTCTCCGAGCTCTGCGACGATGCCCTTCTTGCCGAGAAGCTCCCGCTGCTCGCGGACGCGATGGCGCACGTAGGCGGCGTCCAGACCCGCAACCGCGCCACCATCGGCGGCAACGTGGTCAACGCGTGCCCCGCGTCGGATGCGATCCCCGCGCTCATGGTGCTCGGCGCGCGCGTGCGCACCACCCGCCGCGAGCTGCCGCTCGCAGACCTCTTCCGCGACTGCCCGGCGTGCCTGCGCCATGAGGGCATGCTCGTGCGCACCTGCTTCTATCCCGACGCCGCCGCCAAGAAGACGGTGCTCGAGCAGGGCGAGCTCGTGCGGTCGATCATCGTGCCCGTGCCCGCCGCGGGGTCGAGGTGGCTCTTCCACAAGCTCACGCGCACGCAGGGCATCGGCCTCGCGCGCATCAGCATCGCCCTGCTCGGCACGTTTCGTGACAAAGGGACAGGTGCACTGTCAGAAAAGACGATTAACCATGTTGATGTCTGCATGGGCGGGCTGTTCTCCAAGCCCTGGGTTCTGAGCGCCGCGTCCGCCGAGGAGGCCGTCGCCGTGCTCACGGCCAAGCTCGAGGCCGAATCGACCGCGCTTGCCGACTACGACTACAAGCATCGCGTCGCTCCCGCGCTGCTGGCGGATGCCATCGCCGCCTGGCGCAGGGGAGAGACGCTCGAGAGAAAGAGGCGCTCATGAAAGCGATCAAGGCTGCCTGGGTGATCGTCTCCGCCGATGACGTGCGCCGCAGCGCCGCCGTGCTCATCGACGGCGCGCGCGTGGCGGACGTGGTGCCATGGGAGCAGATCCCCGCGGATTGCGAGGTCCTCGACCGCAGCACCGCCATCGTGCATCCCGGCTTCGTGAACGCCCACGAGCACCAATACGGCCTGCTCAGCCACGGGATCCCGCAGGTGGGGGAGGTCGTCGACTTCGACTCGTTCCTGCGTGCGTACTGGTGGCCCGCCATCGAGGACCGCATCCGCAGGGAGCAGGTGCTCGTGACCAGCCAGGCGTCGATGGCCGAGATGATCCGTGCGGGCATCACGGCGTTCTGCGACTGCCTCGAGGGGCCGCTCACCGACGAGGACACGCTCATCGCGCAGGGCGAGGCCATCGAGGCCGCCGGCATGCGCGCGATCGTCTCGCTCGAGAGCTCCGAGCGCGTGGATGCCGCCAACGGCGCGCGCTGCCTCGCGATGAACGCCGCAGCAGTGGACCACTTCGCAGCCCGCGGCGGGCTCGTCCGCGGCGCCATCTGCACGCACACGACGTTCACCTGCCCGCAGGCCATGATCGCCCGCGCGGCGGAGCTCGCCGCCGAGCGCAATGCCATCCTGCAGTTCCACCTCTCCGAGAGCAAGTACGAGGGCGAGTGGACGGCCGCGCATCTGGGCCGCACGCCCGTCTCGATCTACGAGGAGGCCGGCGCGCTCGGTCCCAACACGCTCGCAGCGCAGGTGGTCAAGACCACGCCCGCCGAGCTCGAGGTCCTGCTCGCGCACGGCGTCAAGACGGCGCATCTGCCCATCTCCAACTGCGAGGTCGGCGGCGGCGTGGCTCCCGTGCCGCGCATGCTCGAGATGGGCTTCCACACGGCGCTCGGCACCGACGGCTACATCAACGACTTCTACCAGGTCATGCGCGCGGCGTGCCTCATCCACAAGGCGTGGGCCGAGAACACCGTGGTCATGCCCGCGCGCGAGGTGTTCCGCATGGCCACCGCATACGGCGCCGAGGCGATGCACCTCGACGGCGTGGGCACGCTCGAGCCCGGCATGCAGGCCGACCTCGTGGTCTACGAGGACGCGCAGTTCACGCCCGTGGCCGAGCACAACATCTTCGACCAGCTGGTGATCTTCGGCAACAGCAACAACGTGCGCGACGTCTATGTGGCCGGCCGCGCGATCCTGGACGACGATATCCTCTCGACCATCGACGAGGAGCGTGCGTTCGCCGAGCTCCGCGCCTGCGCGGACGCGTTCTGGAAGGGGATGGGTGCGTGATGAGGATCGAGTTTCTGGGCCATGAGCTGCAGTCGCCCATCATCGTGGGGTCGAGCCCCGCAAGCTGGAACGCCGACGCCATGATCGCCTGCCACGAGGCGGGCGCCGGCGCGGTGGTCACCAAGACCATCAACCGCAACGCCGCCGACAATCCCGACCTGCACATGGTCTCGGCGGGACGCGAGACGCTCATCAACTGCGAGAAGTGGACCGACCTGCCCATGGCGCAGTGGCTCGACGACGAGCTGCCGCGCGCGGTGGCGGCCGGCGTCAAGTGCATCTCCAGCGTGGGCCACTCCATCGAGGATTCGCGCCTGTGCGTGGAGCGCCTCGAGGAGCTGGGCGCCATGGCCATCGAGCTGGTCTCCTACACCGACGACACGGTGCTGCCCATGCTCGAGGACACCAAGCGGCGCGTGGACATCCCCGTGATCGTGAAGCTCTCGCCCAACAGCGCGGACCTCATGGGACACGCGCGGCGCTGCGTGGACGCGGGTGCCGACGCGCTCACCGCCTGCGACTCCATCGGGCCTGCGATGCGCATCGACATCGAGACGGGCAAGCCGCTCATGGGCGGCGCGGACGGCTGCGGGTGGCTTACGGGCGCTGCGATCTTCCCGTTCACCGTCGCGCGCATCGCGGCGCTGCGCAAGGCGATGCCCGAGGTTCCGATCATCGGCCTCGGCGGCGTGACGCAGTGGCAGGACGGCATCGAGTTCGTGATGGCCGGCGCCGACGCGATGGGCCTCGCGAGCGCGGCGATCCTGCACGGACCGAGCTTCATCACGCGCATGAACGCGCGGGTCGACGCGTGGTGCACCGACCACGGCGTGACGTCGCTCGACCAGATCCGCGGGCGGGTGCACGAGCATCTGCCGGTGGAGCAGGACGACGGCTATGCGATGGGGTTCAGTCACGAGAAGTGCCGTCACTGCAACGCGTGCGTCACGGCCTGCGCGTATCGTGCGCGAGCCTTCGACGAGGGCGGATATGCGCTGGTAGACGAGTCGCTCTGCCGTCATTGCGGCCTCTGCGTGAGCGTCTGCAACTTCGGCGCCCTCTCGGTCGAGAAGGGCGGGATCCGATAGCGTCCTGTCTCTATAGCGAGAGCGTGAGGGTGATGTCTCCCGAGCCGAAGGCGGCGCGGAGATCGTCTTCGGTGGCGTCGGCAATCCTGCCGAGCCTGGTGTAGCTCCAGCTGTTCGAGTTGTAGTAGAACGAGACCTGATCGCCCTGGTAGAGGACCACATCGCCGGGTTGGGTCGTGATCTGGCTGTCGGTCTGCGTGAGCGACCATGGCAGCGGACCCACCTTCTCGAACCCGCCGTACTCCGAGAGCTCCAGCGTGACGGGACCCTCCTGCAGATGCTCGACGAGCTCCCGCGCTGCCTCGGTATCGGCGGGCTCCATGGTGAGCGTCGTATCTCCCACGGTGACGGTGATCATGATGGCTTCCTCGCTTTCAGGTTCTGCTGCGGGCTCTGCATCAGGCTCCTCGACGGTCTCGACGACCTCGATGACCTGTTCGGGTTCGGGCTCCTGCGCAGGCTCGGGCTCTTGGGCGGCAGCGCAGCCCGCGAGCGCGAGGCATGCGGAAAGAGCGACCGCCAGGGTCGCGCCACGCAGATGCTTCGATGTGCCCATGAGTCCTCCCTTGTCCATGGCGCATCCCATGGTAGGGATTGAAGCGCGCTTCAAGTCAAGCGGCTGCTACGAAAAAGCCCGCCACCAAGCGGTGACGGGCTTTGAAGGTCCTTGCGCAGGAGAGCCTACTTCTTGAGGGCCTCCTCGACGGCGACGGCGCACGCAACGGTGCAGCCGACCATCGGGTTGTTGCCCATGCCGATGAGGCCCATCATGTCGACGTGCGCGGGCACCGAGGAGGAGCCGGCGAACTGCGCCGAGCTGTGCAT
>CAMOLV010000046.1 GCA_946619045.1 uncultured Coriobacteriales bacterium
GGCTGCCCAGGCCAAGATCGAGGCCAATGGCGGTCCTGCCAAGATCTAAGCGCCCCGTCGCTTGATTGAAGCTACCATAAGGGGAGGGAAGCGCCTGCTTCCTTCCCCTTTCTTTGTAAGGAGCGGTTCATGCTGGAGGCAACCTGCAACGACCTCGAGCTCCAGGAGCTGGAGCTGCTCTCCCCAGATGCAGCGCACGCCGCGCACACCAAAGGAAGGCTCGTTCCCGAAGATCCCGATCCCTATCGCACCGCGTTCCAGTGCGATCGCGACCGCATCCTGCATTGCAAGAGCTTCAGGCGCCTCTCGCATAAGACGCAGGTCTTCCTCGCTCCCGAGGGAGACCATTACCGGACGCGCCTCGCCCATTCCTTCGAGGTCGCCCAGATCTCACGCTCCATCGCACGCGCGCTCTCGCTGAACGAGGATCTGACCGAGGCGATAGCCCTCGGGCATGATCTGGGACACACGCCGTTCGGCCATTGCGGAGAGAAGGCGCTTTCGGCGAGCATGGCGGAATGGCGTGCGCGCGAGCTCGGCATCGAGGATTCCACGCCGCCGTTTCGCCACAACCTCCAAAGCGTCCGCATCGTCGAGTTCCTCGAGCGCGACGGACGCGGCCTCAATCTCACGAGGGAGACGGTCGACGGCATCCGCTGCCATACCGGGTCGACTCCGGCGTTCACGCTCGAGGGCAGGATCGTCGCGCTCTCTGACCGCATCGCCTACGTCGTGCACGACATCGACGACGCGGAGCGGGCGGGCCTTCTCGACGAGGAGATGCTGCCCTCGGAGTTCACCGACGTCCTAGGCGCCTCCTCGTCCTCGCGTATCGAGACCATGGTCCACGACGTCATCGCCGGCAGCATCGCCGACGGCAAGGATATCGTCATGAGCGAGCGGGTTCGCAGCGCCATGCTCGGCATGCGCCGTTTCCTCTTCGATAACCTCTACACGCATGGAGATGCCAAGTTCGAGGAGCCCAAGGCGGCGGCGATGATATCCGACCTGTTCTATCATTTCATCACCCATATGGATGAGGTTCCCGCAGAGTACCGCATCCATGACTCCGACTGGCCCGACAGGCAGGTTGCCGACTACGTGTCGGGCATGACCGACCGCTATGCGGTGCGCGTCTTCGAGGATCTCAAGGTTCCGCGTTCTTGGAAGAGGTAGGCTCAGAGCATGTCACGCGTCAGGGTTTCCAGCATCATCGGCATCATCTTCGGATTGGCGTTCGCGGCATTCGGCATCTTCGCCGTCTGGTACGTGCTCAACACGCCTGCTCCGACGGACGGGGGAGAGGAGCCTGCCGTCCCCGATGAGCCACAGAGCCTGTCGTCGAAGGCGTTTCCCGATTACACATGGGATGAGCTGGCCCAGATTGCAGACCTCATGGAGGCTGCGGCGGATGAGGCGTCCGCCCGTTCGATCGCCCGGGAGTACGGGCTCGTCGATGCCGATGGCCGCCTCACGGAGGCGACGCATCGCCTCGAGCTCGATAACGGCATCCTCTGCGATGTCCGGCTCGTCGGCATCCTCCACGACACCTCGGCCGATTCCGGTTCCAAAGCCGCACTCACCTTCATGGCGAGCCCCATCGATGTGAGGAGGGTCAATCCCACCGCCTCGAGCGCGGGGGGATGGTCCGGATCGGAATTGCGCGCTTGGCTCGCATCCGACGGCGTGGAGCTTCTTCCCGACGAGCTTGCAGCCAGCATCGTCTCCGTGCGCAAGCTCACCAACAACACGGGCAAGGCGTCGACGACCGACGCTGTCACCGCGACGAGCGATGCCCTCTGGCTCTTCTCCTGCCGCGAGGTCTGCGGCGAGATCAGCTGGCTCGAGGACGAGTTCGACTATCTCTCCGACGGGGAGGATGCCCTGCTCAACGCGGAGGGGACGCAGTACGAGGCGTTCGCCTCGGCGGGCGTCAACCAGTACAGCGATTCCGCCAGCTACCTCATCATGTTCTACCAGGGCAAGGAGGTGCCCTGGTGGTATCGGACGCCGTATGGGTTCGAGTACCTCGCAACGACGGATGACACCTTCTATCAGGTCACGTCGTCGGGGTATGCGAGCGCAGTCAACCTCGCAAACGACCAGGCGGGAATCGTTGTCGGATTCTGCCTGTGATTTTGCTGCTTTGTTCTTGTGCCGCTATAGGGGTTTGCCTATAATAATCGTTCGTGTGTAAACCTATGTGCCGTTTCCGCAGATGGTCGGCACCTCTAGAGACAAGGAAAAGAACATGGACTACATTCGTGCCATCGAGCGCCAGCAGATCAGGGAGGATATCCCCGAGGTCAAGGTCGGCGACAACGTCAAGGTTCACTACAAGATCAAGGAAGGCGACCGCTCCCGCGAGCAGGTCTTCCAGGGCGACGTCATCCGTATGAGCGGTGCCGGCTCCCGCGAGACCTTCACCGTCCGCAAGATCAGCTTCGGCGTGGGCGTCGAGCGCACCTTCCCCCTGCACAGCCCCAAGATCGCCAAGCTCGAGGTTGTCCGTCACGGCGACATCCATCGTGCCAAGCTCTACTATCTCCGCGAGCGCATCGGCAAGGCCGCCCGCATCCGCGAGAAGCGCTAAGCTGCACTCCCAAGCATCATCGAAAGACCGCCTTCGGGCGGTCTTTTGCTACGATTAGAGCATGCCGACATCCGCAAAGGACATAGCCGCTCGCTTTGCCATCGCCACCCCCGATGAGCTCGATGCGCTGCTCGAACGGTATGGCGACGATCCGCGCAAGCAGGTACAGGTTGCCGCCGCACGCGCCGTCAAGGCGCGGGATGCCCTGATGGCCGAGCAGCACCGCGTGGATGCCCTTTACTCATATCAGGAGGAGGTGTCCGGCGGGGGCATCGTCATCGGCGTCGACGAGGTCGGACGCGGGGCCGTGGCAGGTCCTTTGACCGTCTGCGCCATATGCCTTCCCGCCCAACCGCATGTCCTGGGCATCAACGATTCCAAGCAGCTCACGCCCAAGCGCCGCGAGGAGGTTGCAGCCGATATCAGGGAGCATGCGGATGCCATCGGCATCTGCCATATCCCTCCCGAGACGATCGACCGCGTTGGCATGGCCCGCGCCCTCAGGATGGCGATGGCAGGGGCGATCGAGGATACGGGCATCGAGCCCGACTGCGTCCTCATCGACGGCAATCCCGTCCACGTGCATCCCAAGGAGACATGCATCGTGAAGGGCGATGCGCGGTGCGCCTCGATCGCGGCCGCTTCGATCGTCGCGAAGGTCACCCGCGATGCGCTCATGGATGAGCTCGATGCCGTCTATCCCGGATACGGATTCGCCGCATCGAAGGGGTATGCGTCCAAGGAGCATATCGACGCCATCCGCTCGCATGGCCTCACCCCCGTGCATCGTGCCTCGTTCTGTGGAAATTTCATCGAGGCGCCAAGACTCTTCTAGCCGACCCGTTCCTTTCGGCCCTGCCATTTCTACAGCACGTTGCCCCTCATAGAGGACCGTATCGTCAGGTGCGGTGATTCCGCGCGGAAAGATAACCGTCAGACTCGCGTCTTCCAAATGACAGCTATCTGCAAGCATCCCCTGCCATGCTGGGCCTCCGCTGTATCGGAGACGGACTGTTTGGAGGAAGCATGGCGGGGTTCGAGAACACGGTCGAGGCGGTCATCGATGTCACGAGGCCGGCATTCGAGGGTATCGAGGAGTACACCACGAAGGAGGTGGGAGAGGTCGGCGAGGCCGTCGCCCGCGCGTTTCTCTGCGACCACGGATACGAGATCGTGGATTGCAATTGGAAGACGCCGTTCGGCGAGGTGGATATCATCGCCGAGGCTGGGGGCGAGACGGTCTTCGTCGAGGTCAAATCCAGGCGCCTTCTGGGATTCAGCCTCGACGACGATTGCTTCAACGCGCCTGAGCAGGCGTTCGACGAGGAGAAGTTCGGCCGCTACGAGAAGATGGCCGAGTTCTACAAGATGGTGCACGAAGACGTGTGCGACATCCGCTTCGACGTTGTCGCCGTCACCTTCCTCAGCAACAGGATCGCCCATGTCGTGCATCTCGGCGGCGGCTACTGGTGGGATGAATGATGTCCACCGAGAGCTTCTCGATCCAAACCGCCCAGCTTCGCGGCGTGAACGCGCTTCCGGTATCCGTCGAAGTGGGCATAACCGGCGGCATTCCCAACATCACGATCGTCGGTTGCGCGGATTCGGTCGTCATGGAGTCGCGCGCCCGCGTGAGGAGCGCCTTCAAGGAATGCGGTTTCTCGGTGCCCCGAGCTCATGTCACCGTCAACCTGTCGCCCGCGGAGACGAGGAAGACGGGTACGGCATTCGACTTTCCCATTGCCGTGGCGATATTGGCGGTGACGGGCCAGATTCCGATAGATGGGCTGGATAGATGCCTGTTCGTCGGCGAGCTGGGACTCAGCGGGGATGTGTACACCACGCGCGGCACGGTCGCCTATGCCCGTTTGGCGCATCAGATGGGGCTCGCCCTCGTCTTCGGCGGCGAGCAGGGATGCCTCCCCTTGGAGGAGACGCTCGTCTGCGACAACATCTCGTTGCTGAGGGAGGGCATCGAGCGCTGCGTTCCCTTCTCGCATCTCTCGAGCTTGCGGAAGAGGGCGGCCGATGAGGAGCCGCCGATCGAGTTCGATTTCGCCGACGTCATCGATCAGGATATGGCGAAGCGCGCGTTCCTGATAGCCGCCGTGGGAAACCACGGACTCATGATGATGGGACCTCCCGGAGCGGGGAAGACCATGCTTGCGCGACGCATGCCGTCCATACTGCCGCCCATGAACGATGAGGAGCTCAACGAGGCGCTGCTCGTCCATTCGGTTGCGGGTGCCGATACGCAGGATATCGCGATGGGGATCAGGCCGTTTCGCGCTCCCCATCATTCGATCTCGCTCGGAGGACTCATCGGGGGAGGCAGGCCCGTCATGCCCGGCGAGATCTCGCTGGCCCATCGCGGCGTGCTGTTTCTCGACGAGATGCCCGAGTTCGCGACGAACGTGCTCCAATCGCTCAGGCAGCCGCTCGAGGAGCACGAGGTCCGCCTGGTGCGCGTCGACGGCATCTACACCTTCCCCTGCGATTTCCAGCTCATCGCGGCGGCGAATCCCTGCCCCTGCGGGCACCTTGGAGACCCCGGCCACGAATGCACCTGCTCGGCGGCACGCATCGCAAGCTATCAATCCAGGATAGGAGGGCCCTTGATGGACAGGATCGACGTGCTCGTCGACGTGGCGCGGCCTGATTCCCAGAAGGTCATCGCCGGCGAGGCGGGTCTTTCCTCGCACGACATGCGCGATCTTCTCGGAAGCGCGCTCGAATTCAGGAGATGCAGGGAGCGCAGATCCGGCAGCTCCTCGGGAAGGGGCATCGATTCGTTCGGGTTCTCCATCGATGCCCAGCGCGCCTTCGAGACGGTGTCCGATAGGCTCGCGCTCGGGGGGAGGGCGATAGTTCGCGTCGCTCGTGTCGCACGCTCGATTGCGGACCTCGAGCAAAGCGATGCGGTGACGCCCGAGAACGTCCTCGAGGCGTGCGCGTTCAGGTCGCGTTCGTTCGGTTGAGGAGGGATCGCATGCAAACGGGCAGATACGTTATAACCCCTGGCAACGAGCTGTATCCGAGCCTCGTGGAAGAGCTCGAGAACCCGCCCGAGCTGTACGTGAAGGGAGATCCCGAGCTTCTGGATACGACAACCATCTCGATCGTCGGCGCGCGCCTCGCCACGCCGTACGGCCTCGCGGTATCCGAGATGGCAGCGCGCATCAGCGCGGAGTCGTCCCTCACCGTCGTCTCGGGCGGTGCGCGCGGGTGCGATTACGCTGCCTGCAGGTCCGCGCTCGATTCAGGCGGCAACATCATCATCGTCTCGGGGGTCGGGGCAGACCTCATCTATCCCGCTGAGTCGACGGACATCTTTCTGGATGCCTCAGACGGGAGGGGAGCCGTGGTGTCGATCGTCCCCTGGGGAACGGAGGTGCATAGATTCCAGTTTCCCCAGCGCAACCGCATCATAGCCGCGTTCTCGCGCTCCACATTCGTTGCCGAGGCCGGCCTCAAGTCGGGGACGATCTCGACGGCGGAGACGGTGATGGAGCTCGGACGCAACCTGTACGCCGTGCCTGGATCTATCTTCTCTCCCAACTCGAGCGGTACGAACAAGCTCATCGCGGACGGGGCCATCATCATCCGCGACGAGCAGGACCTCGAGCAGGCCATCGCACGCGATTACAACCTCCTGCGGGGTATCGTCCATCATGAGGGCGTTCCCCGCGGGGAGGTGCTGTCCGCACTCTTCGCGAGCCCCTCGCGTCCGCGCGAGCTCTCAGAGCGGCTGAACCAGGATGTGCTGACCGTCATCAAGACGCTTTCGGAGTATGAGGTCATGGGGCTTGTGTCCAAGTTGCCCGATGGAAGATACATGCCCTCGAAGGATGCGTTTTTGTCGCACAATAGGAGGGAGCGTTAGCAATCGGGAACGAAAGGGGAGAGATGCGCGTAACCGTTGTGGGCGGCGGTCTCGCCGGTTCTGAGTGCGCGTTGCAGCTTGCTGCGCGCGGCATCGACGTGGATCTGTTCGAGCAGCGTCCCGATCGCACGTCCCCGGCCCATAAGACGGACGGGTTCGCCGAGCTTGTGTGCTCTAACTCGCTCAAGTCGACCAAGCCCGAGTCTGCTGCGGGCATGCTGAAGCAGGAGCTCTCGCTGTACGGTTCGAAGCTCATCGGCTTCGCATACGATACGCGCGTCGCCGCAGGCGGTGCGCTCGCGGTCGACCGTACGCTGTTCTCGGATGCCGTCACAGGCGCGATCCTCGCCTCTCCCCATATAACCGTCCATCGCGAGGAGGTCACCTCGATTCCCGAAGGGCCTGCGGTCATCGCCGCAGGCCCCCTCTGCTCCGAGCATCTGTTCAAGGCCCTCTGCGATCGGCTCGGAGAAGCCCATCTCTCGTTCTTCGATGCCGCGGCCCCCATCGTCGATGCCGAGACGATCGATATGGACCGCGCGTTCAGAGCATCACGATACGATGACGGCGAGGTGGGGGATTACCTCAACTGCCCCATGGAGCGCGACGAGTATTTCGCTTTCGTCTCGGAGCTTGTGGCAGCACAGCGCGTCATCGGGCATGATTTCGAGTCGAAGGACCTCTTCCAGGCATGCCAGCCGGTCGAGGAGGTCGCACGGACGGGGGAGATGTCGCTCGCATACGGCGCGCTCAAACCCGTGGGCCTCGTCGACCCCCATACCGGGCGGCGCCCCTTCGCCGTGGTCCAGCTCAGGTCCGAGAACGCGTCGTGCACCGCATATAACCTTGTGGGTTTCCAGACGAACCTCACCTTCCCCGAGCAGGCGCGCGTCTTCAGGATGATCCCCGGCCTCGAGCATGCGGAGTTCTTCCGCTACGGCGTCATGCACCGCAACTCCTTCGTCGATTCGCCGCATGTCCTTGGGAGGGGGTTTTCCATACCCGGCACCGACGTCCTCCTCGCGGGGCAGATCACGGGCACCGAAGGCTACGTCGAGGCCATCGCATCGGGGCTGTACGCCGCGCTCAACATGTATGCGCGCCTCAAGGAGCTTCCCGACCCCGAGCTGCCCGTCACCACCGCCTTCGGGTCGCTTGTCGCATACGCGAGCGACCCTGCGTGCGAGAACTACCAGCCCATGCATGTGAACTTCGGCGTGTTCCCGCCTCTGGAGAAGCATATCCGATCCAAATCCGACCGTAAGGCGGCCTATGCGCAGCGCGGCATCGCCGATGCGCGCGCGTTCGTCGAGAGCCGCCCGGACCTGTTCGGGATCGGCGCCTGATGGCTGGGACGCTCCAGCCTGACGAGCGCCCGGAGAACGGCGCGGCACCCTTCGACCGATGGATCGAGCGGTTCATCGCCTATCTCGCCGATGTCCGCGGCCTGTCCCCGAACACCGTGCGCGCCTATGCGACGGACCTGAACGCGTTCAGCTCATGGTGCGCCAGAGAGGGCATCGACCCCGCCTCTATCAGCCATCGGGAGCTCAGGTCGTATCTGGCCGATCTTTCCCGTGCCCGCTATGCGGAGAAGACCCTGAACCGGCACCTCTCATCCATACGCACCCTGTATCGCTGGCTCGTGCACGAGGAGCTCGTCTCCCAGGATTCCGCCGCCGCGATCGCGAGCCCGAAGCTTTCGAGGAAGCTCCCGAAGACGATGTCCGACGAGGACGTCGCCGATATCCTCGCGGCGATCGACGCCTCCGGGCCTGCGGGAATCCGCGATGCAGCGTTCCTCGAGCTGCTCTATGCATCCGGTGCCCGCATCGCGGAGGTCTCCGCGCTTACGGTCGACGACATCGATTTCGCCGAATCGCAGGTCAAGCTCTTCGGCAAGGGGTCGAAGGAGCGGATCGTGCCCCTCTACGCGCATGTTCTCGACGTGCTGCGCGAATATCTGCAGCGTGGGCGGACGGCGCTCGTCGACCCATCGAAGCCCACGCGCGCGCTTTTCATCTCGACGCGCGGCAACCCCATGTCGACCGATTCCCTCCGCACGGTATTCGAGAAGCGCGTGCGTGCGGCGGGCAAGGATTCATCCCTGACGCCGCATGCGATGCGCCACACCTTCGCGACCGAGCTTCTGGGAGGCGGTGCGGACCTCAGGACGGTCCAGGAGCTGCTCGGCCACGAGTCGCTCTCGACCACCCAGATCTACACGCACGTCTCGATAGAGCGCCTCAAGGACGCCACCAGGCAGGCGCATCCCAGATCCGATGCGCAATAGGTGCGAATTCATGCAGATTCCTGCTCGAATACATCGAGAAGCGTGCTAATATGATTCATTGCTGCGCATAGGGCGCGGCACGCTGCATGGAGCAGCGCAGACTTCACACGTACGACTACCTGCGCACCGTGGTGCCCATCTACGTCAGCCAGCGTATGGGTGGTGCAAGGGGATGACATCGTACGGAGGAACAACCACAAGGAGGTTTTTCCATGGCTAAGATCACTATCCAG
>CAMOLV010000047.1 GCA_946619045.1 uncultured Coriobacteriales bacterium
GTACGACGGATCTCGTCGGTACGGCCGATGACCGGATCGAGCTTGCCGGCGCGGGCCAGGTCGCAGATGTTGCGACCGTACTGCTCCAGCGCCTCAAACTGAGTCTTGTCCTCGGCAGACGTCACGCGGTCATCGCCACGCAGTTCCTCGTAGACCTGCTCGATGCGCTCCTTGGTGACGCCAGCGGCGTTGAGCACGCGGCCCGCGTCGCCCTTGTCCTCGGCAAGGGCCATGAGCAGATGCTCGGTCACCACGAAGCTGTCCTGCATCTTGGAGGCCTTCTTCCCGGCCTTCTCGATCACGCGGACGAGCTCGTTGGACAGACCCATCTGCTGGCCCTCGCCCGAGACCTTGGGCGCCCGGTCGATCGCTTCCTGCGTGGCGCGCGAAAGCTGAGCCGGATCGGCACCGATGCGCTCGATGATCACGGAGATATTGCGCTCGCCGGCACCCAGCAACGCCGACAGCAAATGGATGGGCTCGACGGCACCGGCCTGGGCATCTTCGGCGATGCTCATGGCGTTCTGCAGCGCCTCGCGCGACGTCATGGCCAACTTATCGATTCTCATACAATCACCTCTCCTGGGGTGTCGCCGTATCTTCAAGCCGAAACGGAACCCGAACCGCTCGAGCCCCGCGCCGTTGAAGATCCGGCCGCCGCCCTACGGGGCGGCTTTTCGTTGTTCGAGATGTATTGTTGCCATGTTACGCGTGTTTATACACAAATCTAAGTGTCTCTATATAAGATTTTCTAAGTGACATTGTTTCGATTTGCTATTACGCGAGAAAAACCATTCAATGATCGGGTTATAGATATGGTATCAGCCATAGGTACTTTCGCTTTTCAGTCACCTCATGAAGATCGGCTGAATACCTCCCCATTTCTAAAACGTGCGACCTGGGGAAACGTCGTTCTCAACCCGACCGCTACTCGGAATGCAAGCAATCAGTGACTGAAAACCGAAAGTGTCTACTGCAAACCGCATTTTTCAAGACAAAAAAGCGGGGTTTCGACGCATATCGCCGGAACCCCGCTCCGAAGCGTATTGCCCTATCGCGTTAGGCGACGTTCTCAGCGCCGTTGGCGAAGACGCCCATAACGTGCTCGAACGTCTTGCACAGCTCCTCATATGCCGCAACGGTGACGTTGTGGTAGTACGGCACCGACCCGGCAGCACGCAGGTCGTCGACCACCTTGGCCACGCGCTCGCCGGCGAACTTGGAGCCGTAGGTGAAGTAGTTCACCTTGCGGATGCCCGCGTCGATCGCCTTATGGTAATCGGCGTCGGAAACCCCGGAGCCGCCGTGCATGACCAGCGGCGTCAGCGTGCGCTTGCGGATCTCCTTCAGCACGTCGAACGAGAGATGCGGCTCACCCTTGTACAGGCCGTGGGATGTGCCGAACGACACAGCCAGGATATCCGTCCCGGTCTGCGCGATGAAGTCGTTGGCCTGGTCGGGATCGGTGTAGATCGCCGGGCCCTCGCCGTCGTTCTCGTCCTCGTGGCCGGCGCCCATCTCGCGGGCACCCATGGACCCGAGCTCGCACTCAAGGCCGCAGTCGTACCGATGGCACATCTCGGCCGCGCGATGCCCCAGCTCGACGTTGCGCTCGTAAGGCAGCGTGGAACCGTCGAACATGGCGCCGGTGAAGCCCATCTCGAGCGCGCGGCGCATGTAGGAGAGGTGCTCGCAATGGTCGAGGTGCACGCAGACGGGAGCCGTCGAGCGCTCGGCCAGCGCCACCATCACCGGGCCGATCGCATCGAGCGGGGTGATGGACTCGTGCCCCTCGGCGTGATCGATGATGACGGGGAGGTGCAGCTTTTCCGCCGTGTCGATGGCCGCGCGCACGCTCTCGAGGTTCGGCGAGTTGAAGGCGCCGACGGCCATGTTGTTCTGCTCGGCTATTGCCGTGATATCGCGAAGATTGACCAGCATTGTGATCGTTTCCTTTCGGAGATAAACGGTGCGGAGCGAGGGCTGGCCCCGCCCCGCGCAAACGAACGGATACTACTTCTTGTCGTGACGCTCGCCGCTGATCAGGCCGACCTCGGGGGCACCCTCGGGAATCGTGGGATCAGGAACCTTGTTCTTGGAGAGCGCGGTCGCGACGAACGGGAACAGGATGGCGACAGCGGAGATGACGTAGATCGGCATCGGGCCCATCTGGGCGAGCGCGCCCAGGATGATGGACACGACGTTGAAGTCGGCATCGGAGAAGAAGGTCGTGGCGTACTCGGACAGGCCGGCGGCGCTGAGGATCGACGTCGTGACGATCGGCGTCCAGGTCATGATGAAGCCGACGATGAACGGCCCGAGCAGAGCACCCTTGCGGCCGCCGGTGACGTTACCGAAGATGGCAGCCAGACCGCCGCAGAAGAAGTGGAACACGATACCCGAGGCGAACAGGACGACCGGCAGACCGCAGGCGATCTGGATAGCCATGGCTACCACGCCGCCCAGCATGGAGACGAGGAAGCCGGCGATGAGCGCGTTGCTCGTGCCCTTGAACAGCACGGCGAAGGGGTAGGCAGGGACGGAGTTGGGAACGAGCTTGTCGGAGAAGCCGCGGAACGCCGGGGTGATTTCCTCGAGCAGGACGTTGACGCCGGCGACGAGGACGAAGATGCCGCCTGCGAAGTTCAGTGCCTGGAAGAACGCCCAGACCCACTCATTCTGGCCGGCAGCCAACTTGGCAACGGCGCTCTGGGGAGCGAAGCCGGTCACCAGGAAGAACATGATGGCCATGACAAGGGAGACGGAAACGTTCGAGTCGGACAGGAAGTTGAGCGCCTTGGGGAAGTTGAGCTCCTCGATGGACGCGGAGTTCTTGCCCACGAGCTTACCGAGCTTAGCGGAGAACCAATAGCCGATGGTGCCGAAGTGCGCGAACGAGCAGTTGTCGCCCGTGATCTTCTTCATGGGCTCGTGGACCATGGCCGGGAACGTCGCGAGGATCGCGCCCAGGATGAGGGAGCCGCAGATGATGGCGGGAACGGTGTCCAGGCCGGCGACCATCAGGAACGGGGTGATGGCGCATGCCATGTACAGCGCGTGGTCGGAGCTCAGGAAGATGAACTTGAACTTGGTGAAGCGCGCGAGCACGATATCGAGCACCAGGCCGAACACGAAGATGAAGGTCGCGATCGTTCCGAATTTGCCGAGCGTGATGCCCATTCCGGCTTCATTGGACGGAACGATACCGGTCATATGGAACGCGGCCTCGAACAGCGTGGAGAAGCTGCTGAGCGCATTGCAGATGAGGGTCGCGCCGGCGGACAGGATGACCATGCCGAGCATGGCCTTGACCGTACCGGTGATGATCTCGGTGGCCGGCTTCTTCAGCGCGAGCAGGCCGACGAGAACGACCAGGCCGGCGATGACCGCCGGCTGACTGAGCAGGTCTTTCAGAAAGTCCATAAGGGATCCCTTCTGGTCGATAGCGGAGTGGCGCGGTGCGGAAAGGAACACCGCGCCAGATGGGAATGGGGATCGGGGCGATGCGCCCCGTCAGGTAAACTAGCCCTGCAGGATCTCCTTCTGCATGCGGTAGAGCTTCTTGTACTTCTCGTACTGCTCAGCGTAGAAGGCGACGTTCTTGGGATCGGGATAGAACGTCTTCTTGGGCGTGTTCATGGCGTGCATGGCCTCGTGGTAGTCCTTGAAGATGCCGCTTGCCACGCCGCCCATGATGATGAGGCCGAGCGTGCCGGCGTTCTTGACCTTCATGACCTCGATGGGCAGGTTCCAGACGTCGGACTTGATCTGCATGCGCAGGTCGGAGACCGAGCCGCCGCCCGTGGCGCGCAGGGCGTTGATCTTGACGCCGCCCTCGGCCATGGTGTCGATGTTGACCTTGAGCTCGTAGGCCAGGCCCTCGCACAGGCCGCGGAAGAACGTGCCCTTGTCGGTGTTGCGGTCCATACCGATCATGGCACCCTTGGAGTAGGGGTCCATGTACGGCAGGGCGGCACCGGAGAGGTGCGGCAGGAACAGCAGGTTGGTGGGCTCGGACGGTGCCTCCTGGTCGAAGATGTCGTAGACGCTTTGGCCCGTGACCTCGGCAGCGTGCTGCTCGGAACGGCCGAACGTGTCCTTGTACCAGGCGATCAGCGCACCACCGTCGAAGATGTACGCGTAGGTGGTGAACAGGTCGTCCATGTAGGGGACGAGCGGGTAGTTATGGGACGCGTTGACGGCCACGTCGACCTGGTCCTGCTTGAAGATCGGCAGGATGCAGTCGACCGTGCCGGTGCCGTTGCACGCGATGCCGGGTTCATCGACCGCGCCGCCGATGCCGGCCGCGATCTGGTCATGGGTGCCGATGACGACCTTGATGTCGTGATAGCTCAGGCCGAGCTCCGTGGCGAGCGCGGGATCGAGCTCCCCCACGACCGTTCCCATGGGAACCGGCTTGGGGAAGATGCGGGCGTCGAGGCCGGCTGCCTCGATGATGTCGTTGTCCCAGTCCTTGGCGTGGACGTTGAAGCAGAGCGTGCGTGCCGAAAGCGCGTAATCGGAGCTTGCGATGCCGCCGGTCAGGCGATAGGTGATGAACGCGCCGCCGGGCAGGATCTTGTCGATGCGGCTGTAGATCTCCGGAGCCTCCTCGTGGATCCACATGAGCTTGGACAGCGAGTAGGTCAGCGCCGGCTTGAGCGACGTCTTCTCGGTGATCGCCTCGTCGGAGATGCGGTTCTTGAGGCGCTCCATCTCCTCGGTGCCGCGGATATCGGTCATGGTCATGAAGTTGGTCAGGACGTTCTGGTCCTTGTCGACCGTGGTGAACGCCTCACCGAACGAAGACGCCGCCACCGCGAAGACCTTTTCGGAAGTCTTCGAGAGCGCTTCCTTCATCGTCGCCTTGGTAGCGTCCCAGACCTGGTTGGCGTTGAGCTCGAAATAGCCCGGCTGAGGCATCAGTGTCGGGTATGCACGGTACGCCTCCGAGATAACGCCGCCGCGGTCATCGGCAATCGTGCATTTGACGCCGGAAGTTCCGACATCAAGACCCATCAGTGCCATTATGTCCTCCCTCTTGTCATGCGAGCTGCGCTGTGCCTGCGCCCGGCAATTCGATTATCGATTGCTTTCGTTTACGCTCGCGTTCTCTGCTGTATATTATTATTCGTTTTCGTTTATGTGTGCTTTGACGATGGTTCTTGCTTTGTAAACGGTCGATTTCCATCGGTAAACGGCAATGAGGGGTCAATTGGTCCATAATGGACAAAGATACGAAAACAAACGAAAACGCGGAGGACCCCATGGATACGGAGAAATACACCGGTGACCGCAACCTGTTCGCCGAGGAACGCCGTCGGCGCATCCTCGACATGCTCTCCTCCGATTCCCGCGTCCTGGTGAGCGACCTTTCCGAGCGTTTCGGCGTGTCCGCCGCCACGCTCCGCAACGACCTACGCGACCTCGAGGGGGCGGGGCTCCTCCGCCGTACGCACGGCGGCGCCGTGCCCATCGAGACCAAGGCCGTCGAGCTTTCGGCAGACATCGCCCAGGCCGAGAACAGCAACGCGAAAAGCGCCATCGGCCGTGCCGCCGCCGCGCGCGTCGAAGAGGGGGACGTGATCTTTTGCGACTCCGGGTCGACGACCGTCGAGATGATCCGCGCGCTCCCTGCCCTGCAGGACCTCACCGTCATCACCAACGACGCGACCATCGTCTTCGAGACCGAGCAGCGCCTACCCAGCTGCCGCATCATCGCGCTCGGTGGCATCGTACGCAACGGCTTCCACTACACCATGGGGGCGGCAACCGTCGACCAGGTATCACGCCTCAGCGCGACCAAGGCGTTCGTGGCGTCGAGCGCGTTCTCGTTCGACCGCGGCTTCTCGACGCATACCGTCGACCTCTCCCTGTTCAAGCGCAAGCTGATCGAGCGTTCCCGCGAGGCCTACGTCCTCATGGACGCAAGCAAGTTCGGCACCTTCGCCACCTCGACGTTCGCCGCGCTGGACGAGGTCGACGCGCTCATCACCGATAGCGGGATCGACGGCAAGGTCCGAGCCCTCATCGACGAGAGCGGCACCGAACTGGTCGTCGCATAACGGGTTGTCGCATAGTCCCATCACGAAAATGTAGCGGTCGCACCCCGCAATATCGGCTGCGTAATCTATATCCGGGGAAGAGGGGCGATCTGCCCAAAGCGAGCTGCACCCCGAACCGAGTCTCCCCTAGCGCTCTCGCAAAGCCGCCGAAGAGCGCAGATAAAAAAGAACCCCGGGCATAAAAAAAGCCCCAGGTTCTCCCCTTCTCCCGGGCAACCCTCGCGAAGCGCGTGGGCACGAGAAAAAGGAAGAACCTGGGGCAGGCAAATACAAGCAGGTATGCTATTCTGCCGCGGCCTTGAACTTGTTGTAGTTGATGAGGCACCCGGCCTTGACGATGGCGCGTTCCTCGTCGGTCATGGGCGCGATGTAGAGCTCGAGCTTGTCGACGCCGGCCACGGAGCCATCCCCGGCCATGCGGACCGCATATGCCGCGATGCTCGACAGGTCGCCGTCGAGCGCCGAGCGGATACCCGGTACGAAGACGTAGTCGCCGACCTCGAACGCAGGCTCGTCCTCCATCTGGAAGGGCACCATGCCCCAGTTCATGACGTTGGAGCGGTAGCGCTTGGTGGCGTATTCGTGCACGATGTTCGCCAAGCCGCCGATCACGCGCTGGCAGCTTGCCGCCTGCTCGCGGGCGGAGCCGTCACCGGGCTTCTTGGCGTAGATCATGCTGCCGTACTCGGTGGCCTTGGCATCCGCCGCGACGCCCGCGCCGGCAAGCGCCTCGAACACGGCCGCCAGCTCACCGTCGAGTTCCACCAGGTCACCCGCGGCCTCGCCGGCCACGCGGCGCTTCTCCACGGCGTCGACCTCCTTGGAGCGCCCGACATATTCCGGGTCGCGGCGGCTGAGCGTGAACTCGGCCAAACCGAGCGGGTTGGAGCGGAAGGAGCTCGTCTCGCCCGAGGGGATGAGCTCATCGGTGGTGGTGACGGGGTCCAGGATCTTGGAGCATACCTTGAGCAGAATATCGTCACCGAGCGGCTCCATCGCCGGCCACGGCTTGATGTTCGGCCCCTCCACCAGCGCGTCCTCGGGCTCGGCCTTGCCGAAGCCCCAGTACACGCGCTTGTCGTAGGGAGCACGGTCGAACGCGTACTCGCAGCGCTCGTCCCAAGTCTCGTCGGGCAGGTCGGTCGCCGGGGTCAGGACGCCGCCGTTCGCCGCCGTCGCCGCGATGGAGCGCGCATCCATGAGCGCCACCGCGGAAAGCTGGCCCTTGCCGGGCTTGGAGCCCTCGCGGTTGGGGAAGTTGCGCGTGGTGTGGCGGATGGACAGGCCGTTGTTGGCCGGCGTGTCGCCGGCACCGAAGCACGGGCCGCAGAACGCCGTGCGCACGATCGCGCCGGCCTCCATGAGGTCGTAGATGTAGCCGCGACGCGTGAGCTCGAGCGCTACGGGCTGGCTCGTGGGGTAGACGGAAAGCGAGAACTCGCCGCAGCCGGTGTTCGCGCCCTTGAGCGCGCGGGCCGCCTGGACCACGTTGTCGTAGTTGCCGCCCGAGCAGCCGGCGATCACACCCTGCTGCACGTGCAGCTTGCCGTCGACGATCTTGTCGAGCAGGCTGAGGCGCGCGTTACCGTCGCCGATCTTGGCCGCCTCGACCTCGACCTCATGCAGGATGTCCTCGAGGTTCTCGTTGAGTTCGTCGATGGTGAAGCCGTTGCTCGGGTGGAACGGCAGCGCGATCATCGGCTTGATACTCGAGAGGTCGACGTAGACGCAGCCGTCGTAGTAGGCCACGTCGGCCGGCTTGAGCTCGCGGTACTCGTCGCCGCGGCCGTGCATGGCAAGGAACGCATGCGTGTCCTCGTCCGTCGCCCAGATGGACGAAAGGCAGGTGGTCTCGGTGGTCATGACGTCCACGCCGTTGCGGTAGTCGGTCGTCATGCTCGCGATGCCCGGACCCACGAACTCCATGACCTTGTTCTTGACGTAGCCTTTTGCGAACACCTCACGGATGATGGCGAGTGCCACGTCGTGCGGGCCCACGCCGGGACGCGGCGCGCCCGTGAGGTAGATGGCCACCACGCCGGGATAGGCAACGTCGTAGGTGTCGCACAGCAGCTGCTTGGCGAGCTCGCCGCCGCCTTCGCCGATCGCCATGGTGCCGAGTGCGCCATAGCGGGTATGGGAGTCGGACCCCAGGATCATCTTTCCGCAGCCGGCGAAGTTCTCGCGCATGAAGGAGTGAATGACCGCGATATGCGGGGGCACGAAGATGCCGCCGTACTTCTTGGCGGCGGAAAGGCCGAAGACGTGGTCGTCCTCGTTGATGGTGCCGCCCACGGCGCAAAGCGAGTTGTGGCAGTTGGTGAGCACGTAGGGCAGCGGGAACTCCGTCATGCCCGAGGCGCGGGCCGTCTGGATGATGCCGACGAAGGTGATGTCGTGGCTGGCCATGGCGTCAAAACGGATCTTGAGCGCGTCCGGGTCGCCCGAGGTGTTGTGATCCTGCAGGATGGAATAAGCGATGGTGCCGCGCTTGGCGTCTTCGGGCGTCTGCGCGATCCCGGCCTGGGCGGCCTCGGCCGCCGGCACGATCTCGGAGCCATGGCGCAGGTACACGCCGCCATCGTACAACTTGACCATACGATCCCCCACTCTGCCCGGCATGCAGAACCGGACCTCAGGTGTGCATTCGGTCAACATTGTCCTACAGCGCCTCAGCGGTTTCGCGTGAAATCTGATTGTTAACTTTATTTCGCTAAAGCAAAAACGGCGCCACCGTAAGATGACGCCGTCAGACCGGCTCGGGTGATCCGGCTCAAGCGATCCCCGCCGCCCGAGCGGAACCGCGATTCGGCAGTTATTCCGCCGTGGAACCTGTGCCGTTGCCGAGCAGCTTGCGCATGACCTGTTCGGGATTGACCGAGCCATCGCGCGGGGCCAGGGAGG
>CAMOLV010000048.1 GCA_946619045.1 uncultured Coriobacteriales bacterium
GGTTCCAAGCTACAGCTCCTCGGGATAGTAGAAGTTCCAGTCGCGGCGGAAGTCGGTCATCATGCGCATGACGTCGACCGTCACGTCCATCTGGGCGAGCGCCTCCTCGTCGCCGGCGACGGCGGCCTCGAGGTCGGCGAGCACGTAGCAGAGCGCCAACGGACGCTCGCCTGCGCGGAAGGTCTCGACCTCGCCCGACTCGGTCCACACGATGGTCGCCTCGTCGGCGCGCGGGTACTCGATGATCTCGATATAGGCCTTGTCGGCGGAGATGACCGCGCGCTTGGGCTGCTTGGAGTGGAGCGAGAGCGAGATGACGCCCATCTGGCCCTCGGCGTTGCGGAGCAGGAGGCCGCTCGTCATGTCGACGCCCGTGGGCGCGGGGTTCATCATCGAGAGATGCTCGTTGGGGGTGGACTCCATGAAGAGGCGCATCAGGGTCAGCGAGTAGATGCCGATGTCGAGCATGGCGCCACCGGCGAGGTTGGGGTTGAAGAAGCGGTTGCGCTCGTCGTACTCCTTGAAGCTGCCGAAGTTCTCCTGGATGAGGTTGACGGTGCCGAAGTCGCCGGCCTTGGTGCGCTTGACGAGCTCCTTGTAGAGCGGCATGTGCAGCTCGGTGCAGGCATCCATGAGCACCACGTTGTTGGCGCGGGCCAGCTCGATAGCCTCCTCGAGCTCGTCGGAGTTCAGGGTGATGGCCTTCTCGCACATCACGTGCTTGCCGGCGGCGAGGGCTTTGCGCAGGTAGGTGATATGGGTGTTGTGAGGCGTGGTGATGTAGACCGCATCGATGTCGGGATCGGCGAAGAGGTCGTCGATCTGGTCGTAGACCTTGGGGATGCCGTACTTCTCGGCATACGCCACCGCCTTGTCATGGGTGCGGTTGGCGACGCCGTCGATGATGCGTCCCTGGAGCTGGAGCGCCTGCGCCATCTGGTTGGCGATGACGCCGCAGCCGAGCACGCCCCAGCGGAGCTTGGGCGCGGTGCCGACGGTGATGGTCTGGTCGGTCATGATAGCCCCTTCCCTGATGATCTCTCGTAACTGAACCCATTATACGAACACCTTGCACGCCAATCGGCCCCGAAAGCGGTTTCGAGATGCTAAAACCCGCTGGTGATGCAGACCGTTTGCGTGGACTGCAATTCTTGAATACGTTCTGCATATCCAATGATAAATATCCTGTTATCCTGCATATTATCTCGGCAGGCAATCCCGGCATCCGAACCTTTGCATCACCAGCAGGATTCCGCGCCCCAAACCCCCGGAATCCTACTCCTCGACCTCGTCGTCGCCGCCGATCTCCTCGAGCAGGCCGAGCGCCGCGGGCATGACCTCCTCCTGCGTGCGCTTGAACGGCATCGTGACCTTGCCCGACTTGGGGAAGACCAACCCGCCCTTCTGCTTGATCTTGAACGACGCCTGCTTGGGCACGTCGAAGAGCCCCTGGTAGACGAGCTTTCCGTTGGAGAGCGTGACCGATGTGCAGCCGAGGCGCTGCGCGCGGATGCGCAGCCGGGCTCGGTCGAAGAGGTTCTTGCCCGCCACGGGTAGCGTTCCCCAGCTGTTCTCGCAATCCATCTCGATTGCGGAGATCTCGTCGAGCTCGGTCGCGGCAGCGAGGCGGCGGTAGACAAGCACGCGCTTGTCGACCTCGGGCAGATACTCCTCGGAGAGGAAGAAATCCGCAGGCAGGTTGATCGTGACCTCGACGGGCTCCACATCGCGCGTCTCGCCGCGCGCCTCGGCGACGGCCTCGCCGAGCATCTGCGTGAAGAGGTCGAATCCGACGCCCGAGAGGTTGCCGTGCTGCTCGGCGCCCATGAGCGATCCCGCGCCGCGGATCTCGAGGTCGCGCATGGCGATGCGCATGCCGCTTCCCAGATCCTGGTACTCGTTGATCGCCGTCAGGCGGTCGATCGCCTCGGGCGTGAGCGGGAGCTCCGCGGGGAACATGAAGTAGGCGTACGCCTGCTCATGCCCGCGGCCGACGCGGCCCTTGAGCTGATAGAGCTGGGCAAGCCCCAGCCGCTGCGAATCCTCGATGATGAGGGTGTTGGTGATGGGGTTGTCGATGCCGCTCTCGATGATGGTCGTGGCCACGAGCACATCGATCTCGTGCTCCTGGAACCGGATCATGACGTCCTCGACGTCGCGTGCGCTCATCTGGCCGTGCGCGACGCCGATGCGCGCCTCGGGCGCGGCCTCGAGCACGCGGCCCACCGCCTCGTCGATGGTGGTCACACGGTTCGAGACGTAGTAGACCTGTCCCTTGCGCGCGAGCTCCTCGCGGATGGCGGACGACACGATGTCGGGATCGTACTCCCCCACCGTCACCTTGACGGGCAGGCGTCCCGGCGGCGGCGTCATGATGAGCGACATGTCGCGCACGCCCGAGACGGCCATCTGCATGGTGCGCGGGATGGGGGTCGCGGAAAGCGTGAGCACGTCGACCTGCTCGCGCATGTTCTTGAGCTGCTCCTTGTGGCCCACGCCGAAGCGCTGCTCCTCGTCGATGATGACGAGGCCCAGGTCGTAGGGGTTGACGTCGGACGAGAGCAGGCGGTGCGTGCCGATGAGCACGTCGACCTCGCCCGCCGCGAACCCGGCGAGCGACCTGCGCTGCTGCGCCGGCGTGACGAAGCGCGAGAGCACGGACACCTTGAGGCCGAACGGCGTGAAGCGCTCGAAGAACGTCTGGTAGTGCTGCTCCGCGAGGATCGTCGTGGGGCACAGCACCATGACCTGCTTGGCATCCTGGCAGCACTTGAAGGCGGCACGCAGCGCGATCTCGGTCTTGCCGAAGCCCACGTCGCCGCAGAGCAGGCGGTCCATCGGGCGCTGGGCCTCCATGTCGACCTTGATGTCGGCGATGGCGGATGCCTGGTCGGGCGTGAGGTCGTAGCCGAAGCTCGCCTCCATCTCCTCCTGCTCCTGCGTGTCGGGCGCGAAGGCGAAGCCGGCGACCGACGAGCGGCGCGTGTAGAGGTCGACCAGGTCGAATGCGAGCTTCTTGGCGCTCTTGCGCGCCTTGTTGGTGGCACGCGTCCAGTCCGCGGTGTTGAGGCGCGTGAGGCGCGGCGCGCTGCCGTCGGGGCCGACGTAGCGCGTGATGCGGTCGACCTGCTCGAGCGGCACATAGAGCTTGTCGCCCGCCGCATACTCCAGCAGGAAGTAGTCGCGCTCGCGGCCGGCGACCTCCTGGCGCACGATCTCGGAGAAGAGCGCGATGCCGTGCGTGGAATGGACGACGTAATCGCCCGGCTTGAACGGGAACGTCACCGAGGTGGGGTCGATGCGCTTGCCCTTGCGGCGGCTCTTGGCGCTGCGCGCGGTGAGGTCGGAGACCGAGAACACCGCGAGGCGCGCCTCGGGGAACACGATGCCCGCAGGCACCGGAGCGTCGAAGAAGGTCACCTTGCCCGTCTCGAGCGGACGGTCGCCGGCGCTGGCGCCGAGCGCCTCCGTGAAGGGGATGTTCTCATCGGAGAACCGCAGCTCGAGCGCCTCGCGCGCACCGCGGTCGGGCACGGCGAAGAGCACGGTGCAGCGGTCGGCGAGGAGCTGGCGCACACGTCCGATCAGCTTGGTGTCGGCACCGGCGATGCCGGGCTGGCGCACGTCGATCGAGGCCGTGAGCACGATGCCCGACCGCATGAGCGACGAGAACGACAGACGCTGCTGGCTGCCGAAATCGAGGTCGCGCGGCTGCGTGTAGAGACCGTCGAGCGAGATGCGCTCTGCGCGCGCCGCAGCCTCGATCTCCTCGAACGCGCGGGCGCAGTCGTCGAACAGCGCGCGGGGCTCGGCGAGCACCACGAGCGCATCGGGCGAGATATGCTCGAGCGGTGATGCGGTCGATCCGTAGAGCTCGGGGAGGTAGCGCTCGAGCGCGGGGTTCGCGGCTCCCTGCGTGATGAGCTCGAGGTCGGCTGCGACCTCCTTGGACTCCTGCGCGGCGTTGTAGAGGATGCGCGTGGCGCGGCGGATGGTCTCCTCGGTGAGCGCCATCTCGCGGCACGGGACGATCTCGACCTCCTTGAGCTCGCCGATCGTCTGCCCGGTCGAGGGCACCATGCGGCGCACGCGGTCGATCTCGTCGCCGAAGAACTCCACGCGCACGGGCGCGGTCGCCTGCGCGGGGAAGATATCGACCGTGTCGCCATGGATGTGGAAGGTTCCGGGGGCGTCGACCTCGCCGGTATCGCTATAGCCCATGCCCACGAGAAGCGCGCCCACGTCCTCGAAGGGGACCTCATCGCCCACGGCGAACGTGCTCCCCGCGAAGTACGCGCTGCCCTTGGGGGGCACGCGGCGCAGGAGCGCATGCGCGCTCGCGACCATGATGCACTTCTCGCCGGTGGCGAGACGCGAGATGGCACGGCAACGGGCACCGATCACGGCATCGTCAAGCGCAGCCTCGGACCAGGGCCTGTCGCGGCGCGTCGGGTAGCGGCACACGTTGGAGGGTCCGAGCCAGGCGGCGAGGGCGCGCGCGGCACGGTCGGCCGCCTCCTCCCCCGAGACGATGTAGACGCACGGACGCGGATTGCGCGCCCACAATGCGGCGAGCATGAGCTGGCGCGCGCTCTGCGCGATCGAGAGCCCCGCGTCCTCCCCGGCATCGACGGCGCGGATGAGGGGCCTGAGCTCCGGGATGGCGAGCAGCTGGTCTGCCACGCGGTTGATGAGCATGCGCGCGGTCCTTCCTCATGGCGTAAAACCCGCGAACGAGATGCTCGCGGGTGCAACGGTCTTCCTTGTGGGATTTATTGTATGCGATGGATGCCGCGGCCATGGGCTGGCCGGCAGGCTCCAAACGGTATCCATGGCGCGTATGCAGGCAAGCCCTTCCGGATTCGCGCTCCGCTCCGATACGAGAAAGGCCGCCCGATCAGGCGGCCTCGATGCGGTCATGGTGGGCGATACAAGGTTCGAACTTGTGACCTTCTGCTTGTAAGGCAGCTGCGCTCCCGCTGCGCCAATCGCCCATGGGGATTGAAAGTGTAGCACAGAATCGGCGGGACCGCTGGTACGTGGGCGTATACTGGAGGGCATGGATACAACGCTTTCACAAGTCATCGCGGCGCTCGACGCCGAGAAGCTCCTGCTCAGGACAGCAAATTGCACGGACGCGGCGCTCGACGCCCCCATCACGGGCGCCGATTGCGACTCCCGCGAGGTCCGCCCCGACCACCTCTTCATCTGCAAGGGGCAGGCGTTCCGCTCCGACTTCCTCGTCTCCGCGCTCGGGAAGGGCGCGACCGCATACCTCTGCGGCGAGGCGCTCGAGGAGGAGCTCGCAGCCCGCGCCCCGCAGACGCCCGCGCTCGTCGTCTCCGACGTGCGCCGTGCGATGGGCATCGTCTCGCCCCTCTGCTGGGGCCATCCCGACGAGCGCCTCAACATCCTCGGCATCACCGGCACCAAGGGCAAGTCCACCGTGGCGTACATGCTGCGCTCGATCCTCGACGGCGACGAGGCCTACGCCCACGCGGGCATCATGGGCTCGATCGACACCTTCGACGGCGTCGAGAACTTCGAGAGCCACAACACGACCCCCGAGGCGCCCGACCTCTGGCGCCACATCGCCAACGCCGCGGATTCCGGCCTCGAGCATATGGTCATGGAGGTCTCGAGCCAGGGTCTCAAGTACGACCGCGTGGTCGGCCTCGGCATCGACGTGGGCTGCTTCCTCAACATCGGACGCGACCACATCTCCCCCGTCGAGCACCCCGACTTCGACGATTACTTCCAGAGCAAGCTCAAGATCTTCGACCAGACCCGCACGGCCGTGGTCAACCTCGACTGCGACCATGCCGACATCATCCTCGACCGTGCGCAGCGCTGCGAGCGCGTGCTGACCTTCTCGGCCAAAGATCCCTCCGCCGACGTCTGGGCATCCGGCATCGCCCACGAGATGGGCATCGTCTCCTTCGACGCGCACACCCCCACATGGGAGGGGCGCGTGACCATCCCCATGCCCGGCCTCTTCAACATCGAGAACGCCCTGGCGGCCATCGCCATCTGCGAGGCCATCGGCGTTCCGTCCGAGCGCATCATCGAGCGGTTCTACTATGTGCGCGTGCCGGGCCGCATGGAGCTCATCCTCACGCCCGACCGCCGTGTCACCGCCATCGTGGATTACGCGCACAACAAGCTCTCGTACCAGAAGTTCTTCTCGTCCATGAAGGAGGAGTTCCCCGGCTTCTGGATCGCCGCGGTCTTCGGCTGCCCGGGCGGCAAGGCCCTCGAGCGGCGCGCCGAGCTGCCGCAGGAGGCGGCCAAGTGGTGCGACTTCCTCATGTACACCGAGGAGGACCCCGCCCACGACGACGTGGCGGATATCTGCGCCGAGATGGCGGCAAACACGCCCGAGGGCACGGTCTTCGAGATCGAGCTCGACCGCGAGAAGGCCATCACGCGCACCGTCGAGCTTGCCTACGGGTGCGGGAGGCCCGCGCTGGTCTGCCTGCTCGCCAAGGGCGACGAGACGCGCCAGCATGAGGGCGACCTCTTCGTGCCGTGCCGCACGGACGGCGACATCTTCAACGACGCGGTCCGCGTCTACAGCCCGGGCGTCGGTGCCTGATGAAGCAGCAGCGCCCGTATCCGCAGGTCATCGTCACACGCAAGGCCGCCCGCAGCCTCGCTTCCGGGCATGTCTGGCTCTTCGACGGCGAGGTGCTCGGATTCGCCAACCTTCCCGACGGCGCCTCCGAGATCGAGAACGGCGCCGTCGTCGACGTCGTCGAGGAGAACGGCACCTGGCAGGGCGCCGGACTCTATTCGCGCCTGAGCCGCATCTGCGTGCGCATCGTCACGCGCAATGCCAACGATCGCATCGACGATGCGTTCTGGGAGCGCAAGATGCGCTGGGCATGGGAGATGCGCCGCCGCGTCATGGGCGCCGATCTGGACTGCTGCCGTGTGGTCTTCTCCGAGGCGGACGGGTTCCCGGGCCTCGTGATCGACCGCTACCAGGATGTGCTGGTCGCACAGGTGGGCACCTACGGCATGGAGCTCAGGCGCGAGATGCTCTACGGGCTCGCCCTGCGCGTGCTGCGCGAGGACGGCCAGGACGTGCGCGCCATCTTCGAGCGCTGCGACTCCCCCGTCCGCAAGAAGGAGGGCCTCGACCTGCGCGTGGGCTGGTGGGATGGCTCGCCGAGCATTCCCGGCTCCCCGCGCATCACGGTGCGCGAGAACGGCATACTCTACGGGCTCGACCTCGAGAACAGCCAGAAGACGGGCTTCTTCCTCGATCAGAAGTACAACCGCGCCGCCGTCGCGCGCCTCGCCGCCGGTGCGCGCGTGATGGACTGCTTCTGCCACGTGGGCCCCTTCGGACTCAATGCGGCGAAGGCGGGGGCGGAATACGTGCGCTTCGTCGACGCGAGCGCCGGCGCCCTCGACCTGGTCCGGGCCAACGTGGCGCTGAACGGATTCGACGAGGGGCGGTTCGGCTATTCATGCGCCGATGCGCTCGGATATCTCTCGGAGCTTTCGAAGAGCAAGGCGCGGCTGCGCGAGGAGGGCGGACCCTTCGACCTCATCGTGCTCGACCCGCCCGCATTCGCAAAGCGCGGCCAGGACGTGCGCAACGCCGCACGCGCCTACCGCCAGATCAACGAGAGCGCGCTGCGCATGCTGCCGCGCGGCGGATACCTGGCAACCTGCAGCTGCTCGCAGCACATGACGCGCGACCTGCTCGCGCAGGCCGTTGCCGAGGCGGCGCACAACGCGGGCGTCTCGCTCAAGCAGCTCGAGGAGCGCCAGCAGGCGCCCGACCACCCCATCCTCTGGGGCGTGCCCGAGACGCACTACCTCGACTTCTTCATCTTCCAAGTGGTCTGAGCCCGTCGAAGGGACAGGCTATTCGACGGGTTTTCCGAGTCCCGCTACTTGAAGTGCTTGGACTGCCTGCTCCTCGTGGGCGGCGTATCGACCGGCTTGCCGTCATCCTTGCTGCGACGACGCGCGACCAGACCGACGGCGATCGCGCCGACGCCCACGCCGGCGGCGATTGCGGGAACGGCGAGGTTGGTGGAGTCGCCCACCGAGACGAGCATGGTCAAGACGGAGAGATAGCTCATAACGTTAAGCATGGTCAAGCCAATCGACGGGGTTCATCTCCACCATCTTAGCGCAGGTCTAGCGCTGGCGGCGCGAACGGAAGAACGAGCGGAGCAGGTCGGCTGCCTCGTCGGCGCATACGCCGGCGCTGACCGCGAACGCATGGTTGAGCCGGGGGTCTGCCGAAACGTCGAACAGCGTCCCGAGGGCACCGCCCTTGGGGTCGGAGGCGCCGTAGACGCATCGATCGATGCGGGAGTTCACCATGAGCCCCGCGCACATGAGGCACGGCTCGAGCGTCACGTACACCGTGCATCCGGAGAGGCGCCAGCGGCCGAGCTTGCGCGATGCCTCGAGCATGGCGGAGAACTCGGCGTGCGCGGACGGATCGGCATCGGTCTCGCGGCGGTTATGGGCGCGCGCGATGACCTCGCCTTCGTGGACGACGACCGCGCCGATGGGCACCTCGCCCTCCTCTGCGGCACGGCGCGCCTCCTCGAGCGCGATAGCCATGAACTGCTCGTCGACCGATGCCATGCGGCTCCTTCAAGCGTCAGCGGATTGCTCTCGTATGCTAGGATATAGCACATCACTTCGGAGGAGTGGCAGAGTGGTTTAATGCAGCGGTCTTGAAAACCGTCGAGCGGATAACCTCCGTTCCGAGGGTTCGAATCCCTCCTCCTCCGCCATGTTAGTTAGCGCCGCCAGCAATGGCGGCGTTTCTTATGAGGGGACATCGCGGGGATTCGAACCCGCCTGAGGGGGCGGGGCGAGCGTGTGGGGTTCGACCTTCGCGATGGTTGTGGGACTATCGCGATAGTCGAGGCAGCGGGGGCCCTCCGGGGGTCGACCTTCGCGATGGTCAT
>CAMOLV010000049.1 GCA_946619045.1 uncultured Coriobacteriales bacterium
GGGACGGTCCTTTCTGCACATTTCTGAACACCAGGGACGGTCCTTTCTGCACATTTCTGAACACCAGGGACGGTCCTTTCTGCACATTAATGCTGCAACCCAGGGGATTATCCGAGAAGCGAGAGGGCTGCCTCGAGGTCGCCGGATGTCTGCGCAAGCGCCTCCATGAGCTGCGCCGGACCGTCTTCCACATCGGCGGGAACCGTATAGCGTGCCAGCCCTGCGGCGGACGGCATCGCGTTCGCAACGCAGACCGAGTTGGGAATCAGCTTCATGAGCTCGATGTCGTTGTCGGAATCGGCGAAGAAGACGACCTCGTCGGGCTCGAACCCCTCGGCAGCGAGGAACTCCGCGAACGGCGTGGCCTTGGTCGTCACGCCCACGTTCACATCGCACCAACCCGGGGCCGAGTTGAGCACGGTCGTCGAGGGGAAATGCTCCTCGAAATAGCGGGCAACCCGCGGCACGCCCTCCTGCCCGCCCGCGGCGAGCACACCGAGCATGTAGATGTTCGTATCGGGGATGCCGTCGAGCCACTGCCAGTTATCCCACAGGTTGCCGTTGCGCCCGGGAGCCAGGTAGTACTCGAGGATCCGGTCGATCTTGCCGCGGTCCTCCCCCAGCGAGCAGGGCACGGTATCGCCGGGATGCTCGGGGTCCATGCCGTAGATGAACGACACGAGCAGCGCGTCGTCGAAATCCTTGAAGCCCTCCACGAGCTCCTCGATCAGAGCGCGCGGAACCGGCATGTCCCGCACGAGCCCGCCGCGCACGAGCGCCTGCTTGCCGGCGGCGAAGATGCCGTCCGTCACGTACTCGGGCATATCGGAGAACTGCATGATGGTGTTCGTGATGGACCTGCCCGTCGCGCACCCGAAGACGATGCCGCTCTCGCGGAGGCGATCGATGGCATGGCGGGTGCGCTCGGACGTCGTCTTCGCGCTGTTGGGCACGAGCGTGCCGTCCATGTCGGATAACACGAGCTTGATCATGCGCTTCCTCTCGCGTGCATCAGTCGACGCTCTTCAAGCTTTCCACCATATCGATTCTCTGCAGCTTCGGCATGATGGCGGCCATGACGATGAAAGAAAACAGCAACGTCACACCGAATGCGATGACGAAGCTGGGCAGATGGATGTCGCGTCCGAACATCACCGCATCCACCTCGGCGGTCACCACGACGAACCCCTCCATGGCGACGCCCAGGGCAAGGCCCACGAGCGCGCCGACGATCACCAGAAGGATCGTCTCGCGGAACAGATACGCCGCCACCTCGCGGCGGTCGAATCCGAGCACCTTGAGGCTCGCGATCTCGCGCGTGCGCTCGATGAGCTGGATGTTGATGAGGTTGTAGAGCACGATGAAGGCGAGCGCGGCCGCGGCGAGCACGAGCACGACGACGACCAGGTTGACCGAGCTCAGGCTCTTGCGGTACGCATCGATCGTCTCGGTGTTGAAGACGACGGTCGAGACCTCGTCCACATCGCCGAGCGCGGCGGCGATGTCGAGGCGCGCCTGGTCGCCGGGATCCGCATGCACGAGGATGGAATCCGTATCCATGGGCTTCCCCACCGCACGCTCCCACGCGTCGGCGCCGACATACAGGTAGTGGAAGACGTAGTTCTCGCAGATGCCCGTGACGGTGAGCCCGTACCCCTTGCCCGTGGCGTTGCCGATCTCGTCCTGGTCGTAGACGATGACCGTATCGCCCACGTCCACCCCGAGCCGCCGCGCCATCTTCTCGGTGAGGATGACCGCATCGGCGTCGAGCTCCAACGGCTGCTTATCGGCGCGCGTGCGCAGGTCTATCAGCCCGAGATACGAATCGAAGTCGCTTATCACATGCACCTGGATGGCCGATGTGCCTCTGTACGAGTCGGAGCTCGCCTGCATGTTCTCGAGGTCGAAGCGCGCGAAGGCGTCGGCGCCGCCCACGTTTGCGAGAATCGCCTCGACGTCGTCCATGTCCCGCTCGGTCGCATCGTCGTCCATGCCCACGATGACGTTGAACTTGTTGATGGGATGGTCGTTCTCGTACTGGTAGGCGATGATGTCCCAGATCGAGTCGTGCAGGCCGAGACCCGTCAGGAGCAGGCCGGTGCATCCCGCGATGCCGATGACCGTCATGGCGAGGCGGCGCTTGTAGCGGAAGAGGTTGCGGCAGGTCACCTTCCACGAGAAGGAGAGGTTCTGCCAGATGATGCCCACCCGCTCGAGCAGGATGCGCTTGCCCGGCTTTGGCGCGCGCGGGAGCATGAGCGTCGCGGGGACCTCCCGGAGCGTCGCGGCCGCCGCGCCGACGATGGCGAGCAGGACGACGCCGATGCCGAGGAGCGTGGCCGTGATGCCGATGCCCGCGTCGACCGGGAACGGGAACGGGAGCAAGGGAATGTTGTAGATGATGGCGTAGGCGACCTGCACCACCAGCGGGAGGATCTGCGAGAGCACCGCGATGCCCAGCACGCTGCCGATCACGCCCGCGATCGTGGCGTAGGCGATGTACTTCGCCGTGATGCGCGCCGTCGAGAAGCCCAGCGCCTTGTGCGTGCCGATGTCGATGCGCTCGTCCTCGACCATGCGCGTCATCGTGGTGAGCGAGACGAGCGCGGCGACGAGGAAGAAGATGAACGGGAACACGGCGGCGATGCGGTCGATGCGGTGGGAGTCGTCGTTGTACGAGGAGACGCCCGCGTTCATGGTGCGGTCGAGCACGTAGACGGACGGGATCTCGAGCGCGTCGATGTCGGCACGGGCTGCCTCGAGCTGCGCCGCGGCATCCGCAAGGCGGCTCTCCACGTCGGCACGGCTGCCGTTGTAGGTGGCGAGGCCGTCGCGGTACTCCTCCCAGCCCTCCTCGAGCTGGCGCCGGGCATCGGCGAGCTGGGCGGCGGCATCGTCGAGCGTGCGCTGCGCGCTCGCAAGCTGTTCCTCCGCCTGCGCGGCCTGCTCGTAATAGGTCCTCCATCCGTCGGCAAGCTGGCGCCTGCCGTCGTCGATCTGGTTGCGCGCATCCTGCGCCTGGTCGAGAAGCTCGGATCCCTCGGCAAGCTGGCGCCTGCCGTCGTCTATCTGGTTGCGCGCGTCCTGCGCCTGGTCGAGAAGGTCCGCCGCCTCCGCGATGGCCGTATCGCCCTGGGATATGCCATCGTCGATCTGGGCGACCGTCTCGTCGATGGCGGAATCGACCTTGCCCGCAACCGAGGGGATGATGGCGCGGAGCTGCTCGAATATCTCCTCGGGGTCGCCGTCGAAATCGATGTTCTCGAGCTCGGCGATGATCTCGCCCGCAAGCTCCTCGATGCGCTCGCGCACCTCCTCGGATTCTGGGTCGATGAGGCCGGAATCATAGAGCTCGCGCGCCGCGGCAACGGCCGCCTCGACCTTGGCACGGGCATCCGCGATCTGCTCCTCGTCGGGTTCGCCGTCGAGCAT
The DNA here is from genome assembly GCA_946619045.1 of uncultured Coriobacteriales bacterium. Taxonomy (GTDB): domain Bacteria; phylum Actinomycetota; class Coriobacteriia; order Coriobacteriales; family Atopobiaceae; genus RUG721. Next base: position 3,433 of record CAMOLV010000049.1, read on the forward strand.
GGCAAGGTCGACGAGCGCGTCGAGCGCCGACTCCACGGTGACCAGATCGCCGCGCGCGGTGACCAGCTGCGAGCGCTGGTCCACCCACTCCGCCGTCGCCGCATCGAGCTCCTCCCGCGCGGCATCGATATCAGCCTGGGTCATGCCCAGCTGCTCCTCGGCATCGTCGAGCTTGCGCCTGTTCTCCTCCAGCTCGGCACGCGCCGCATCGATATCAGCCTGGGTCATGCCCAGCTGGGCCTCGGCGTCGTCGAGCCTGCGCTCGTTCGCCTCCAACTCGGCGCGCCCGGCCGCAAGCTGGCGCTCCGCCTCCGCTCGCGCGGCGGCGAGCTGGGCGATGCCGTCCTCGAGGTCGATCTGGCCGTCGATGATCGCGCGCTCGGCCTCTTCCAGCTTCGCGAGCGCATCCGCCAGCTCATCTGCGGCGTTGCCGAGCTCCTCCTCGGCCTCCGCCTTGCCCTCGTCGTATTCCTGCTGCGCATCGGCGAGCTCGGCCTCGGCATCTTCCTTGATCTGGGCAAGGCGCAGCTCGCCGAGGCCCATGTCCTCGATCCGCCCGGCCACCTCGTCGACGCACGCCTGGTAGTCGTCGTCGAGGGTCAGAAGCCCGCGCGCCCCATCGACCGTCACGAACACCTCGGTGTAGGGCAGCTCCTCCGAGAACGCCTCGGGCGAGACGAACATGTACTGCTGGATCATCCCGGACCCGAGGTTGGTGTAGCCGAGCGTGACGCTCGACGGATAGAACGATGAATGGATGAGGCCGCTCACGGTGAACGTGCGGTAGACGAGCACGTCGTCGAGCGCCGCCGTGCCGTAGAGCACCTCCACGGTATCGCCCACCTCGATGGGCTCCCCCATCACGCGGTCGGCGGAGAGCACGCATTCGTTGGGCGCGGACGGCCAGTCGCCTGTCTCGAGGACGAGCCTGTTGAGGTAGCCCTCGTCATCGCTCTCGACCGTCGCACCGCGCGCATCGGCGGTTGCGGAGCGCGCGGCGTCCATATCGCACGACATGATGCGCATGGCGTAGCGCTCGCCGTTGAGGTACGTCATGATGTCCGCGGCATACCCGCCCACCGCCTGGTCGACGCCCTCGATCGAGCGGATCATCTCGACCTGCTCCTCCTCGAGGCCGAGCGTCGAGACGACGCGCAGGTCGTAGAGGGAGGTCCCGTCGTAGAAGACGTCCGCCGATTCGCGCATATCGTGCCCCGACATGCTCAGGCCCGCATAGAACCCCACGCCCAGGCCGACGATGCCGACGATCGCGAGGAAGCGCGTCAGCGACGACTTGATGGAGCGCGCGAGCTCTGTGGCGAAGGGATGGCGCATGGGCTCACCACTCGAGCGTCTCCGCGCTCAGGGGATGCTCGTTGATCTCGATGCTCTCGGCCCTGCCCGAGCGGATGCGGATCACGCGGTCCGCGATGTCGCAGAACGCGGAGTTGTGGGTGACCACGGCGACGGTGCGGCCCGTCTCACGGCACGTGTCCTGCAAAAGCTTAAGGATCTGCTTGCCGGTGTTGTAGTCGAGCGCTCCCGTGGGCTCGTCGCAGAGCAGGAGCTTGGGGTTCTTGGCAAGCGCGCGTGCGATGGAGACGCGCTGCTGCTCGCCGCCCGAGAGCTGCGCGGGGAAGTTGTCCATGCGCTCGGAGAGGCCCACCTGGGCGAGCACTTCCTCGGCGGGAAGCGGATCCTTGCAGATCTGGCTTGCGAGCTCGACGTTCTCGAGCGCGGTGAGGTTCTGGACCAGGTTGTAGAACTGGAACACGAACCCGATATCGTAGCGGCGGTAGAGCGTGAGGTCGCGCTCCGAGAGCCCGGTGATCTCGCGCCCGTCGAGCATGATGGTGCCGGAGGTCGGGGTGTCCATGCCGCCGAGCATGTTGAGCACCGTGGTCTTGCCCGCGCCGGACGGGCCCACGATCACGCAGAACTCGCCCTGCTCGATCTCGAAATCCATGCCGTCGACAGCATGGACCTCGATATCGCCCATGCGATAGGTTTTCCGCACGTCTTTGAACTCGACGAACGCCACGCGCCACCTCCCGAATTAACCTCAATATTCAAGCGTACCCGATGGAAGGGCGAATGGGCAGGTCGATGGGGCAATCTCTTACGAAGAAGCACGAGTTGTGAGGACCTCTGAGATGATCGAGGAGCCGATGATGAGGACGGCGCCGACGAGGCTCGTGAGCGTGAGCGGCTCGGAGAGGACGAGGGCCGAGCAGATGACCGCGATCACCGGGTCGACGTAGGAGAGGATCGAGACCTCCTGCGCCTCCAACCCCGAGAACGCGGCGAAGTAGAGCGCGTAGGCGATGCCCGTGTAGATGATGCCCAGCACGAGCAGGTAGATGATGGCGCGCGGGGTGAACGCGGCCTCGGCGAAGCCTCCGGCGGCGAAGGCGTACGGCAGGGTCACGAGGCCCGCGACGCCGATCTGGATGATGGTGCGGACACGGTAGTCGACCTCGGCGAAGGTGGTGTTGAGCATGATGACGGACGCGTAGAACACCGCGGCGCCGAGCGCGCAGGCGATCCCCGCGCCCGTGGCGGACCCGTCGAAGCCCGTGATGAGGGCGAGCCCGGCGAACGACACGAGCACGCAGGCGAAGCGCACGGGGCTGAAGCGCTCGTGCAGGATGAACGGCGAGACCGCGACGACGAGTGCGGGGGCGATGTAGTAGACGACCGTCGAGATGGCCACCGACGCAGTGCGGAACGCCTCGAAGAGCAGCACCCAGTTGATGCCCATGCAGGCACCCGTGAGCGCGATGCGCGCCAGCGCGCCGGGGGCGATCCCCTTGAACGAGATCTTCTCGCCGCGGGCGGCGGAGATGATGACGAGCGTGACGGCGCCGATGAGGCCGCGCACGGAGGCGATGACCGACGAGGGCAGGCCGCACAGCCGCACCACGACGCCGTTGGTGCCGAAGATGGCGAGCGCCGCGATGAGCATGGCGAGTGATTTGCCGCGGTCAGTCATCGAAGGGTCTCTCCTCCCCGTCCTCGAGCGGATGGAAGTCGATGATGCTCTCGCGCATGCGCCGCTCGCGCTCGCGCAGGGCCTCGGTGAAACCCGTGAGCGGGTTGAAGGGTATGAAGATCTTGGCCCGGTCCTCGAGGGACATCTTGGGCCGGTTCGATGTGGAATCGCGCATCTCAGACGCCACTCTTGTGCCCTCCGATCTGCCGGTTGCGCTCGAGGCCCGTCGCCTCGGGGAGCAGGTCCGTTCCCGAGAAGACCGCGTTGGCGCCGAAGCGCGCCTTGACAGCTGCGACGGCCTTCTGGCGCGCGTTCTCGGACGCGAGGCGCTCCTCGTCGTCGAAGAGGTTGAGCTGGATACCGCTCGATCCCACGTCGACGATGTTGCCCGCATTGACGGTCATGCGGCGGATCATGCGCTCGGGGTCGACGTTCTCCTTGTAGAGGGCGACCACCGCGGCGTGGATGGCGTCGCGCGAGTTGGTGGGCGACGGGAATCGATGCGTGCCGCCCGACGAGGGAATCGCGCGGTACCATGCGCGCATGCCGCCTTCGGCGCGCGCGGCATCGCGGACCTCCTTGGGCATGACGTAGCCCACCCAGATCGAGACGTTCGAGGCGACCTTGCCCTTGCGCACGAGGTCGAGCGCCACGCCGTCGGCCATCTCCTTGGCGATGGTGAGGGCGTCGTCGAAGTCGTAGTCGCGCATGAGGACCTGCCCGCTCGAGAGCGAGTGCGATTCGGAGCGGTATGCCTTGATGTGCTCCATGCGGACGGGCTCGATGCCCCATGCGTGGTCGATGAGGATCTCGGCGTCGATGCCGAACTCCTTGTAGAGCGGTTCCTCGGGAGCCATGGCGAGCTCGCCCATGGTGTGGATGCCCATGCGCGCGAGCCTGCGCACGGTGCCCTCGCCGATACGCCAGAAATCAGTGAGCGGCTGGTGGTTCCAAAGGGTGGCCTTGTAGCTCTCCTCGTCGAGCTCGCCGAAGAAGTCGGGGCTGTGCTTTGCCGTGATGTCGAGGGCGATCTTGGCGAGGTAGAGGTTGGGGCCGATGCCGCAGCTTGCGGGGATGCCCGTGGTGGCGAGCACGTCGGCGCGGATGCGCTCGCCGAGCTCGCGCGACGAGCACCCGTAGAGCGAGAGGTAGTCGGTCACGTCCATGAAGACCTCGTCGATGGAGTAGACATGGATGTCCTCCGGCGCGAGGTACTTGAGGTAGACGCTGTAGATGTCGGCGGAGCGCTCCACGTAGAGCGCCATGCGCGGCGTCGCCATGATGTAGTCGAGGTCCTTGGGGATCTCGAACACGCGGCAGCGGTTGCGCACGCCGAGCGCCTTCATCGCCGGCGAGACGGCCAGGCAGATGGTCTTGTCGCTGCGCTCGGGATCGGCGACCACGAGGCGCGTGGTCATGGGGTCGAGGCCGCGCTCGACGCACTCGACGCTCGCGTAGAAGCTCTTGAGGTCGATGCAGAGGTAGTGTCGGTCCTGGGTTGCCACGGGGCTGCGCCTATTGCTTGACGACGGCCTTCGCGAGGGCTGCCGCGGCCTCGTCGCCCTGGTAGAACGCCACGATCGCGAGGGCGAAGTCGAGCGCCGTGCCCATGCCGCGGCTGGTGATGATGCTGCCGTCGCGCACCACGGCGTCGTGGCTCAAGATGGCGCCTGCCTGGACGAGCTCGTCCTCGCGGCTGGGGAAGCAGCAGGCGTGTTTGCCCTCGAGGATGCCGAGGCCGGCGAGGATCGTGGGCGCCGCGCAGATGGCCGCGAGCGGACGGCCTGCTGCAGCGTGGGCGGAGAGCTCGGCGCAGAGCGGCGCGCAGGCAGCGAGGTTGGTGGTGCCCGGCATGCCGCCCGGCAGCACGAGCATGTCGTAGGCGTCGAACGAGAAGTCCGCGTCGTCGATCGAGGTGTCGCAGACGATGCGCACGTTATGCGACGAGGTCACGAGCGTGGAGCCCGTGATGGAGACCGTGTCGCACGGGATGCCCGCGCGGTAGAGGATGTCGACCACGGTGAGGCCCTCGATCTCCTCGAGGCCATCTGCGATGAATACGGCGACGCGCTTCTCGTCCATAGGGCACCTCCGGATTAGAACAGACTTTCGGTTTTATCCATTGTAGCGCTAACGGCGGACATGACCTGCAATCGGGGACGGTTCCGTTCTGCAGCTTTTCCTGCATTTCGGGACAGGTTGATCTGACAGTGGGGACGGTTCTCTTTGTCAGCTTTTCCTGACAGCGGGGACGGTTCC
>CAMOLV010000050.1 GCA_946619045.1 uncultured Coriobacteriales bacterium
GGTGGCAACCGCGGGAGCGCGGCCGTGCGAGGCCTCGATCATGTCGCAGTTGAAGTAGTTGTAGGCCATGACGGAGCAGCCGACCGGGGCGACGCCGATGGTCTTGCCCTCGATGCCCAGGTCATCGATGGCCTCGGCAACCAGACGGTGCACGATGCCATGGGTGCAGCCGGGGCAATAGTGCAGCGGCACGTCGGTGAGAGCATGGGGCTTGGTCTGAACGATCATGCCTATCGCCCCCCTTCCGCAAGAGCGCGGATATGGTCGAGCACCTCATCGGGCGTGGGGATCATGCCGCCCACGCGGCCGCAGAAGTCGACCGGCTTCTTGCAATCGATGGCAAGCTTGATGTCCTCCACCATCTGGCCCATGTTGAGCTCCACGGAGAGGAACGAATCGACCTTGTCGGCGGCCGCCGCAAGGGCCTTGTTGGGGAACGGCCAGAGGGTGATGGGCCTGATCATGCCCACCTTGATGCCCTCCTTGCGCGCCTCGGCGATGGCGTTCTTGGAGATGCGCGCGGTGATGCCGTAGGAGACGACGCAGATCTCGGCGTCGTCCATGAGGTACTCCTCCCACAGGCACTCCTCGGCCTCGACCTGCTTATAGCGCTCGAAGCGCTCGATGTTCTTGCGCTCCAGCTCCTCGGGCGAGAGGTACAGCGAGTTGACGATGTTGTGCTCGCGCTCCATGTTGGTGCCGGTGGTGGCCCAGGGGTTGTCGGTGCCGAAGGCATCGTGCGGCTCGGGAAGCTCGACGGGCTCCATCATCTGGCCCAGCGTGCCGTCGGCAAGGAGCATGGCGGGCATGCGGTACTTCCACGCCAGATGGAAGGCCTTTCCGGTGAGGTCGGCCATCTCCTGCACGGACGCGGGCGCGAACACCAGCACATGGAAATCACCGTGGCCGGGACCGCGGGTGGCGAAGAAGTAATCGCTCTGAGAGGGTTGGATGCCGCCCAGGCCGGGGCCGCCGCGCTGCACGTTGACGATCAGGCCGGGCAGGTCGGCGCCGGCAAGGTAGGAGATGCCCTCGGCCTTGAGGGAGATGCCGGGGCTCGACGACGAGGTCATGGCGGGCTTGCCGGTGGATGCGACGCCGTAGACCATGTTGATGGCCGCGATCTCGCTCTCGGCCTGCAGGAAGGTGCCGCCGATCTTGGGCATCTTCTTGGCCATGTAGGCTGCGACCTCGGTTTGCGGGGTGATGGGGTATCCGAAGTAATGCCTGCAGCCTGCCAGGATGGCGGCCTCGGCCATTGCCTCGTTGCCCTTCATAAGGACTTTCTCGCCCATGCTCTCCCCTCCTATCTCTCGACGGTGATAACGCAGTCGGGGCACATGAGCGCGCACGAGGCGCACCCGATGCACTCCTCGGGTTTGGTAAGCTTGACGGGCGAATAGCCCTTCTGGTTGAGATGGGTGGTGGAGAGCTCCAGGATATGCTTGGGGCATGCGTTGACGCAGAGGCCGCATCCCTTGCAGATCTCCTCCTTGAAGGTAAGCTTTGCCATATTACATCCCCTCCTTCTGCATGTAATACAGTTCTAATATATCCAGCGGGAACAGGCTATCCACCTGACCGGCAAAATCGTTAATCAAACGTTTGTCAACGCAGGTCATCTTGAGGGGCAGCCCCGTAGCCCGGGCAACGGACTCCGCATACTCCATGCTTGCGAGCACCGTCTGTGCCGTGGTCTCGGGACCCAGGTTGGTGTTGTTCACGATGCCCGTGAACGGAAGCCCGCATGCGGCCTCCACCTCCGCGTACACCTCGAGCGTGTCTTCCACGGTGCGCGTGAGCGGGCGCGCCTTGTTGACCACGAAGAGCATGTCGTAGTCATCCTCGGCGATGATTGAGGGCACCCAGCGACCCAACGCCAACGCGCCGCGGTCATCGCCGCCGATATCGAGCACGCCGTACGTGGAGCGATCGTCCACCAGCGAGTAGATCTGGCTGGGGAGGGCCGGCAGATCGACGTTGGAGTTGGCGTACTCCGACACGATGAGCCCTATGCCCCGCCGCGCAAGATCGTCCTCCGCATCCTTGGTGCGGAAGTACGGGTTCACGATGTCGAGGTCGGCCACCGTGACGGCACGGCCCTCGTCGCGCAGGCGATACGCCCAGTTGAGGGCTATGTTGGTCTTGCCGCTGCCGTAGTGGCCGGCGAAGAGCGTGAGCCGCTTGGCATCCATCGCAGCCGCCTAGAGCTGGTTGCGCATGATCTTGCCGCTGATGGTCTTGGGCAGCTCGTCGCGGAAGACAACGATGCGCGGATACTTGTAGGGTGCCGTGTGGTGCTTGACGTAGTCCTGGATCTCCTTGGCGAGCTCGTCGGTGCCCTCGACGCCGTCCACGAGCACGATGCTGGCCTTGACCACTTGGCCGCGGATCTCGTCGGGAGCGGCGGACACGCCGCACTCGAGCACGTACGGGAGCTCCATGATGACGTTCTCGATCTCGAACGGCCCGATGCGGTAGCCGGACGACTTGATGACGTCGTCCGCGCGGCCCACGTACCAGAAGAAGCCGTCCTCATCGCGCCATGCCACGTCGCCGGTGTGGTACCAGCCGTCGTGCCAGGCCTGGCGGGTCTTCTCCTCGTCCCGGTAGTAGCCGAGGTAGAGGCCCGGGATGCGGGGGCCGTCCTCGGCGGCGCGGATGCAGATCTCGCCGTTGATGCCGTCCTCGCAGATGTTGCCGTCGGCGTCGAGGATCTTGACGTCGTAGCCGGGCGTGGGCCTGCCCATGGAACCGGGCTTGATGGGCTGGCCGATGAGGTTGCCTATGGTGAGGGTGGTCTCGGTCTGGCCGAAGCCCTCGGCGATGCGCAGGCCCGTGGCCTTCTCGAACTGGTAGAAGACCTCGGGGTTCAGCGCCTCGCCCGCCGTGGTGGCGTGCTTGATGGAGCTGAGGTCGTACTGCGAGAGGTCCTGCTTGATGAGCATGCGGTACATCGTGGGCGGCGCGCAGAACGTCGTGATGTTGTACTTCGCGAACATGGGCAGGATCTTGTCGGCGTGGAAGCGGTCGAAGTCGTAGACGAAGATCGCGCCCTCGCAGAGCCACTGGCCGTAGAGCTTGCCCCAGAGGGCCTTGCCCCAGCCGGTCTCGGAGATCGTGAAGTGCAGGCCGTCGCGCTCCACCAGATGCCAGTACTTGGCCGTGATGTAGTGGCCGAGCGCGTACTTGTAGCTGTGCATGGCGATCTTGGGGTATCCGGTGGTGCCGGACGAGAAGAACATGACCATGGGATCGTCGCCGCAGGGCGAGTCGGTCTTGCGGCGGTAGCGCCTGGTGTAGAGGCCGTACTCCTCGTCGAAGTCGTGCCAGCCCTCGCGCGAGCCGCCCACCATGATCTTGGTGAGGTTCGAACCCACTGCCTCCTCGCCGAGCTCCGCCTGATGCGCCACGTCTCCGTCATGCGTGCAGACGATGGCCGAGACGCCGGCGGTCTCGAAGCGGTAGGCGAAATCGTGCTCGAGGAGCTGCGCCGTGGCCGGGATGGCGATGGCGCCGATCTTGTGCAGGGCGAGCATCGAGAACCAGAACTGATAGTGGCGCTTGAGCACGAGCATGACGCGGTCGCCGCGCTTGATGCCGAGCGACGTGAAGTAGTTGGCGGCCTGGTTGGAGCCGTCCTTGATGTCCTTGAAGGTGAAGCGGCGCTCGGTCATGTCGTCCGCCACATGCACCATCGCGAGCTTGTCGGGCGTCTTGCGGGCGATCTCGTCGACGATGTCGAAGGCGAAGTTGAACTCGTCCGCGTTGGGGAAGCTGATGGACTTGAGCGTGTGGTTCTCGTCCTCGACCGTCTGGATGAACTTGCTCGCGAGCAGGGTCTCGGGCTCGGGGGCGGGCTCCTCCTTGACGGGGGTCAGGAGCACGCCGGGGCGCTGGTCCTTCTCATCGGTGGCCATGATCATGGCGAGGAACACGCAATCCTTGCCGTTGGTTGCGATCATGCCGTGCGGCGTGGAGCTGTTGTAGAAGATGCTGTCGCCCTCGTGCAGGATCTCGGTGTTCTCGCCCACCTTGACCTTCATGGTGCCGCTGATGACGAGGTCGAACTCCTGGCCGGCGTGGGTGGTGGTGTGGATGGGCTTGTTCTGCAGCTCATCGGAGTAGGTGTAGGTGACCCAGTAGGGCGTGGCGATCTTGTTGCCGAAGAGCGCCGCCATGTTCTGGATCATGATGCCGTCCTCGCGCGCGGTGACGAGGCCCTCGTCGCGGCGCGTGACGGTGTAGCTCTTGAGCCTGGGGCTGCGACCCTCGAGGAGCTGGATGAGCTCGACGCCGAAGATCTGCGAGCACCTGTGGAGGAAGGTGAAGGGCAGGTCGACCGCGCCCTTCTCGTATTCGAGGTACTGCTCCTCGGTGATTCCGCACTGATCGGCCATCTCCGCGGTGGAGTAGCCCATGATCTCCCTCAGCTCGTGGATGCGGAGCACGACATCCATGAGCTGCGAAGGAGCCGTCGTTTCTACCTGCATGCGTCCCTCTCTCTGTCCGTTGCGCACGGACTTACAAGATTATCACAGTCTAGCTGCGGATTTGCGGTTTGAGAACTACGCGAGGCCGAGCCTGGCCGCTGCCTCCTCGCGCATCTTGTACTTGAGGACCTTCCCGGCCGCGTTCATGGGGAAGCTCTCGACGAACTCGATGTAACGGGGAACCTTATGGCGCGCCATGTGATCCATGACGTATGCGCGCATATCGTCCACCGTTATATCCACCCCCTCCTTCAGCACGACCGCGGCATAGGCCTCTTCGCCGTACCGCTTGTCGGGAACGCCCACCACCTGCACGTCCTGGACGTCGGGATGGGTGAGGATGAACTCCTCGATCTCCTTGGGATAGATGTTCTCGCCGCCGCGGATGATCATGTCCTTGAGGCGGCCGGTGATGCGGTAGCAGCCCCGCTCGTCGCGGCAGGCCAGGTCTCCGGAATGGAGCCAGCCCTCGGCGTCGACCGTGTCCTTGGTTGCCTGGGGCATCTTGTAGTAGCCCTTCATGGTGTTGTAGCCGCGGCTGCAGAACTCGCCGTTCACGCCGTCAGGCACCTCGAGGCCGGTCTCGGGATCGATGATCTTGCACTCGACGTGCGGGAAGTCGTAGCCCACGGTCTCGGTGCGCAGCATCAGATCGTCGGTCCAGGCGCTCATGGTGGAGCCCGGGGCGCTCTCGGTCTGGCCGTACACGCTCACGATGCCGACCATGTGCATCTCGTCCTCCTGCGCGGCGCGGCGCATGAGCTCGGGCGGGCAGCCGGAGCCTGCCATGATGCCGGTGCGCATGTGGCTGAAGTCGGTCTTGCGGTAGTCGGGATGGTTGAACATCGCGATGAACATGGTGGGCACGCCGTTGAAGCAGGTGATCTTCTCCTGGTTGATGCAGGCGAGCGATGACTTGGCCGAGAAGTACGGCATGGGGCACATGGTGGTGCCGTGCGTCATGGAGGAGGTCATCGAGAGGGTCATGCCGAAGCAGTGGAACATGGGCACCTGGATCATCATGCGGTCCGCGGTGGAGAGGCCCATGCGGTCGCCGATGCACTTGCCGTTGTTGACCACGTTGTAGTGCGTGAGCATGACGCCCTTGGGGAAGCCCGTGGTGCCCGAGGTGTACTGCATGTTGCACACGTCGTCGGGACGCACCTGCGCCGCCATGGCCTGCACGGTCTCGAGCGGGGTCATCTCGGAGCGCGCCATGGCCTCCTCGAAGGTGAGGCAGCCCGGCATCTGGAAGTCCACCGTGATGACGTTGCGCAGGAAGGGAAGCTTCTTGCAGTGGAGCGGCGTCTCCTTGTCGTGGGTCGCGATCTCGGGGCAGAGCTCGTTGATGATGGCGCGGTAGTTGGAGTCGAGCGCGCTCTCGATCATCACGAGCGTGTGGGTGTCGGACTGGCGCAGCAGGTACTCCGCCTCGTGGATCTTGTAGGCGGTGTTCACGGTCACGAGCACGGCGCCCAGCTTGACCGTGGCCCAGAAGGTGATGTACCAGGCGGGCACGTTGGTGGCCCAGATGGCCACCTTGGCCCCCGGCTTCACGCCGAGCGATACGAGCGCGCGGGCGAAGTCGTCCACGTCGCGGCGGAACTCCTCGTAGGTGCGCGTGTAATTGAGGGTGGTGTACTTGAAGGCGTACTGGTCGGGGAACTCCTCGACCATGCGGTCGAGCACCTGCGGGAAGGTCAGGTCGATGAGCTCGTCCTTCTTCCACACGTACTCGCCGGTGCCGTCGTGGTTGGGATAGAGGCGCTTCTTCTTGCCGCGGGTCTGCTCGTAGCGGCTCATGTAGTTGGAGTAATGCGGCAGGATGATGCTCGCATCGTCCATGCCCTCCATCCACATGGGCTTCCACTCCAGCGACACGTAGCCGTCGTAGTCGATCGAGGCGAGCGCGCGGACCATCTCGGGGATGGGCAGCGTGCCCTCGCCGATGATGGTGTAGGCGCCGGCGTCGTCGGAGTCGCGCAGGTGCACGTGGCGCACGTAGGCGCCGAGGTTCTTGATGGTGGTGTCGGCATCCTCGCCATGGTCGCGGAAGGGATGGTGGATCTCCCAGAGCGCGGCCAGATAGTCGCTCGCGAAGTCGTCCATGAGCTCGCGCAGGCGCGCGGTGTCGGAGTAGATGCCGGTGGTGCGGATGAGCACGCAGACGTTCGCGGCCTCGGCGGCGGGCAGGAGCGCCTCGAGGTTGGCGCGCACGGCGGCATCGTCGTCGCGGTAGACGGGTGCGGAGACGCAGGGGATCTGCATGGCGCGGGCCGTCTCGATGATGGAGAGCATCTGCTCGATGCCCGCCTCCTCCGTAAGGTCGCAGGAGGTGTCGAGGCACGGGATGCGCAGGCCCTGCTCGCGGAGCTGGCGGGCCGTTGCGACCGCGTTGTACTTGTCGAAGGGACCGCCGCGCTGGATGAGGTCCTGGCGCTTGAAGAGGTCGTAGACCTCGATGCCCACGAGATCGGCGTCGAGCGCCGCCTCGACGAGCTCATCCCACGAGAGGTGCTGCCAGCCGCGTGTGGAGAAGGACAGCCTCATCACTCAGCCTCCTCGTACGCGATCTTGTTGAGCGCGTTGACGTAGGCCTGGATGGAGGAGCCCACGATGTCCATCGAGATGCCGCGGCCGGAGTAGAGCTTGCCGTTCGAGAGCAGGCGCACGACCGTCTCGCCCATGGCCTCATGGCCTTCGGTGACGGCGCGGATCTGGAAGTCGTCGAGCTCGTAGTGATGGTGCGTGATCTGCTCCATGGCGAGGAAGGCCGCGTCGATGGGGCCGTCGCCGAGGGAGACGCCCTCGATGATCTCGCCGTTCTTGTCGATCTTGACGTGCGCCATGGCGGAGATGTTGCTGCCGCTGTTGATGACGTAGCTCTCGACCTGGTAGGTGGCAGGAACCTGCAGCGCCACGGAGGCGATGATGGCGTCGAGTTCGCGGGTGCCCACGACCTCCTTGTGCTTGAGGACGTCCTGCACGGCCTCCCAGACCGCCTGGCCGTCCTCGTTGTTGAGGTCGTAGCCGATCTCGCGGGCGGCCTTGAGCACGTCGGCCACGCCGTCGGAGAACGAGAGCGCCAGCTCGGGCGCGCTGTCCTGGACGCCGGAGTCGAACGGGGAGTTCTTGCTCCTCTTGGTGTTGCAGAGCCAGACGATCTGGCCCACGATGCGGCGGAGCTCGACCGTGTGCAGGCAGCACTGGCCGTCGAAGAGCTCCTCGCGCGCGGTGAGGATCGAGGCGATGTTGGCGAGCGAGGCGGTGTCATCGCCGGCGGCGACGACCTTGACCTCGCGCGCACCGGCCATGAGCGCGGCGATGCAGCAGGCATCGGCCATGGCGGTGGTGTTCTTGACGGCAACGCCCACGGTTACCTGGGCGAGCGCGGGGATGTCTGCGAGCAGGCCCTCGAGGAAGGCGCCGAACTCATGGCCCAGCATGGTGCCGGCGGCATCGCATACGGTGACGGTGGTGGCGCCGGAGGCGATGGCGCACTCGATGGCGTTCTTCAGGAACGACTCGTCGGCGCGCGTGGCGTCCTCGGCGAGGAACTCCACGTCGGAGGTGCGCGCGGCGCATGCGGCGACCGTGGCCTTGATGGCCTCGAGCATCGCGTCGGGCTTCTTGTGCGAGAGGTACTCCATCTGCACGGTGGAGACGGGCGCCATGACCTGGAGGCGCGGATGCGCGGCCTCCTTGAGGGCATCCCACGTCTCGGCGACGCTCTGCTCGGTCAGGTCGACGGGCACCGCGAGGATGCTGTCCTTGACGGCGGATGCGAGCGACTTCACGCGAAGGGCGTCTGCACGGGAGTTCGAGAGGCCCTCGACCTCGATGACGGATAGGCCTAGTCGGTCAAGCAGCTTCGCGATCTCCAGCTTACCTTTGAAGGTAAGGGAAGCCTCACCGCTTTTCGCGATTTGCTTCATGGTGATATCGCTGATCTTGACACTGGCCATCTAACTTCCCGCCTTTCGCTGCTCGTAATGTGCAAGTCTCATGACGGTAGTCCATAATCCGCGCGCGCAACGGTTTTGTCGTTAAATCGTTACC